>JBDKTH010000774.1:0-4577 GCA_039680305.1 Thermoguttaceae bacterium
TCAACGATCTCAACAACACCAAGGCCGCCAAGACCTTCTTGGACGTCGCCTCGACGTTGGTGGCCAAGGACGCCAGGGGGCGACTGGCCAGCCGGCTCGAGCGCGTCTGGGGCGACTACTATGCCGCCACGGGCAAAGGCGACGAGTCGCGCAAAGCCTACCTTGAAGCCCAGGCACGTCTGGAGTCGTCGCAAACCAATACCGAGCGGACCGCCTGGCAGGGCGCGTACAGCCGTTCGGCCGAACAGTTTCTCAAGAGCAACGAGCTTGATCGGGCAGTGGCCGAGATTCGGGCGTGGGAGCGGGATTTCCCCGCCGACAAGATCGACGGTTACATGACCTTCCTCTACGCCCGCTACTGGGCCGGTCGGGAGATGTACGCCCAGGCGATTGCCCTGAGCGAGCAGCTCTTGGCCGTCAACCCGGCCTCGCCCTACATCGACCAGTTGCTGTTTTTGGCCGCCGATTGCGAGGTGAAACGCGGCCAAATGGATCGGGCTGCGGCCACGCTCCATTCGCTCCTGAAAGATTACCCTGGAAGCCCGCTGATCCCCACCGTGCGCAAGACCCTCCAGGCCGTGGAGTCGAGCCAGGTGGAATCACCCCGAAAAGCGGGCACTCGAAACCGCGGCCGATAGATTGGAGAATGATTGAGAATGCCGAGAGTCTACAGCCCTAGATCGCTTATCCTGCTGGCCTCCCTGGTTGCGTGTGTGCTCGGAACACCGTTGGAACCGAAGGGGTTTGCGGTGGAAATCATCGCCCATCGTGGTTCATCCTTCACGGCGCCGGAAAACACCCTGGCCTCGATCGAGTTGGCCTGGCGCGAACAGACCGACGCCGTAGAGATCGACATCTGGCTGACGGCGGACGGACGCATCGCGCTGAGCCACGACGAAAAGCTGCAGCGTACTGCCGGCCGCCCTGAAAAAGTCTCGCAGCTTCGCCTCGCCGATCTCCAGCAATTGGACGTCGGCTCCTGGAAGGGAGCCGCCTGGGCCGGTGAGCGGATCCCGAGTCTCGAAGCCGCGCTGGCCACGATCCCCGAGGGCAAACGGATGTTTGTGGAGATCAAGGCCGGGCCGGAGATTCTCGACGAATTTGTGCGAGTGGTGAAGGCTTCCGGGAAGAAGCCGGCCCAGGTCGTGGTGATCGCCTTCAAGTTCGAGGTCGCCGAAGGCGTCAAAGAGAAGATGCCCGAGCTGGCCGTCTACTGGTTGCGTGGGACCAGTCCGCGAAAGGACAAGAAGACGGGCAAGTGGATCGACCAGCCGGACGAAGTTCTGGCAACCTGCCGCAAGGCCGGCTTTGAAGGCCTGGATCTGGCGCGCGACAGCAAGCTGACCCGGGAGTACGTCGACCAGATGCACAAGCTGGGGCTGAAGTTGTACGTCTGGACGGTCAACTCGCCGGAAGAAGCCCGGCGGCTGGTGGAGTTGGGCGTGGATGGGATTACGACGGATCGGCCGGGATGGCTGCGCGAGCAGTTGGAAATTGCAAATTGAAAATTGAGAATTGAAAAATGCAAATTAGGAGAATGCAAATTGGAGATTGAGGGGCCGGGGCTGGCGGTGGCCATGTTGTGGACCGTTTAGCCCCGGCACTTGTGCCTGGCGTTTGGCCGAGAGAGTCCCGTTATCTGAGGGGATGCGCTATGTTTCCAGCGCGATGGTTAGTCGTCTTGGCGGTGATGTTGACTGCTCTAATGGTTTTCGGTTCAAAAGCGGCCGAGGCGGGCAAGGTGACCGTGGACTTGGGCCACGCCAAGGGGGTGATCTCGGTCGGCGTGTTCGGCCGCTGGGACGAGGACGGTAACGCCCGGAAGGTGATCAACACCAAGGCGAGGATCGACGCGCCGGAGGTCGACGCCTCGGCCAAGGACACCGGTCGTGGCAAGTGGGTTTTCGAGAACCTCCCGGCCGGCCGATATGACTTCCTGATCCTGCTGGAAAACAAGGTCCGCATCGAAGGGTTCAACTATCCGCCGGCCGCCGAGTTCGACCCTTTCATTGCGGGCGATGCCAAGGTCGAAAGCGAGGAGAACCAGCAGGCGGTCCTCGACGACATCAAGAACCAGCGACACTATGAGAACAAGGTCCAGCCGCTCTACCTGGGCGGCAACGACAAGGTGATCCGGGTCCTGGTCCTGTTGATCCGCGACCTGCCGACCAGCTACGAGGCCGACATGCCCGGCGCGGCCACGATGCGGTTCGAAGTCTGGCAATACGACTGGCAATATGGCGGCTGGGCGAAGAACCGTCGCACCCGCGTCTTCCACCGCGTGCTCCTCCCCCGGGATCAGTTGCGCCAGTGGACCTGGCTCTGGGACGCCAAGCTCGGCGGGATCGAAGTGGGCAAGTCGCCCCTGACGCTGAAGTATGAGGTGCCCAATCCGTCCGCGTCGAAGCTCCAGGGGCTGCGGCCATATTAGGAGGCTGGCCCGGTTTCCACCTTGGCTTGGTTCATCCGGCTGCACCAACCATACCACACCTCCCAACACCGCCCGGGCCGTTGACAACCGTCAACAGCCGTAGTAAGATTGCTCAGATGGCGATACGTCACCCGAACAAGGAGATTGACGCCGCCGTGCGTCATGCAATCGCAAACGGATGGCGTTTGGAGTTGTCCAATGGCCATGCCTGGGGTCGGCTTTTTTGTCCACATCAGCAGCGAGGCGGTTGCATTATTTCGGTATGGTCTACGCCGCGCAACCCCGCGCTGCATGCGAGACAGATTATCCAACGAGTCAACGACTGTCCCCACTGAGTGAGGCCGGAGATGAAAACATACTCTTTCACGTTGATCTTGGACGTTCGCAAAATCGACCAGTCGGTCGAGGACGCCCTTTTTGAAGCGGGCTGCGATGATGGGCTTCTCGGCAGTCGGGGTGGCGTCGTCTACCTGGATGTCCAGCGTGAGGCCGCCAGTCTTCAGGAAGCCATTCGGTCGGCCGTCCAGAACGTGCAAACGGCCGGATTCCAGGTCGTCCGCATCGAGCCCGACGATTTGATTAACGCGGCCGAGATCGCTCGCAGGACGAATCGCAGTCGGGAAAGCATCCGTCAACTTGCCGCCGGCGAGCGAGGACCGGGAGGATTTCCGCTGCCGATTGCCAGCGTCACCGGAACGTCGCCGCTGTGGCGATGGTCTGATGTCGTTCAGTGGTTTGTGGCGAACCAGATCGCTCAGCAAGAAACCTGCCAGGAAGCCGAGACCATACGAAAGATCAACGCTGTACTGGAGGTCCACCGCATTATCCCGGACCTGAACGAGGTCGCGGATCTGTGGCACTCACTCGCCCTGCGTCCCGCCGCCAAACAGTAAAGGGCCGCCGATTCGGTTCCTCTGCGATCCTCCGCGGTGAGCCACTCTGGATTGGCAGCAAGGCGCCGCGTGGTTGGTTTAGGAATCGTCGAGCAGTTCCTGATAGTGCTTAACGAGCCCGGCCGCGGCGCGTTCGATGGAGAAAGCGGCTTCGGCCCGGCGGCGGGCGGAGGCGGCGAGATGCCCACGCTGGGCGTCGTCAGCGAGCAGTTCGGCGATGGAGCGGGCCAGGCTTTCGGGATCATTCGCCGGGATCAGCCGGGCCGCGTTTAGCTCCGCCGGGAAGATCTCGGGCGTCCCGCCGACATCGGTGGCCAACACCGGCGTGCCTGAAGCGGCGGCCTCCAACAGGACTCGCCCCAGGGGCTCTTGGCGTGCGGGGTGCACCAGGAGCGAAAGCTCGTTGAGAATCCGCTCCACGTCACGGCGCACGCCGAGAAAATGCATGCGGCCGTCCATTCGCTTGGCCACCGCGTGGAGCGAGGCTTCAAACTCACGCGACTCCTGCTTCTCTGACCAACGCTCGCCGATGATAAGGTAGTGTACCGCGGGCAGTCGTTGGCCGAGCGAGATCGCGGCCGTGGCCAGGACATCCAGTCCCTTGCGCAAGCCGATCTGGCCGATCGTGCCAACCAGTTGAGCCCCGGGCGCCAGGCCAAGCTCGCGGTGCAGGTAGCCGGTCGGCGGCCGTGGGCGAAACTGCTGCAGGTCCACGCCGTTATGGAGGACGTGGAGCTTCGCGTCCGTCAGGCCAGCGGCGAGGTGATACGCCCGCGTGGCCTGGGAGACCGCCAGCAAACGGGTATGGCGGTCCACGTCGGCGGTGGCCTGCGGACTGAGCCGGATGATGTCGCGCAGGTGACTGATACTCGGCAGGTGCAACTCGTCGGCCACAGGGCCGGACAGTCGCCCCATGGAGAGACTGTTGGCGTGCAGCAGAGCCGGCCGCCGCTGGCGAAGCAGCCGGGCCAACGCTTCGCGGAGTGGCCCTTGGGGATGGCGTTTTCCCGCCGCATCGGTCAAGGAAAACGGGATCAGTTCTACGTCCCGCCGCGTCAGCTCTTCTGCCAAAGGCCCTTCGGCCGGAGCGATCACGGCCACGGAGAATCCAACGCGGCGAACCTCCCCGAGCGTGGCAAGCATCGACCGCTCGCCGCCGCTGAGGGTGGCGTATTCGCAGAGCAGGAGGATTTCGGGCATGAGCAGCGGTTGGGGTTTGGACGAACAAAGCCGGTAAGGTAGGGCGGTGCCGA
>JBDKTH010000912.1:0-2440 GCA_039680305.1 Thermoguttaceae bacterium
TAGCAGCCGTGGGCTGGCGGCGATGGGCCAATGACGATAGACGGCCCAAACCGTGGATTGCGGTGCGTCCCCTGATCATCTACGTCCTCGCCGGACTGCCGCTGGCCATCTGGTTGGCCTATCACAACTGGTACTATCTAGGCTCACCACTGCAGTTTGGGCAAATGGTTGCCGGTGCCCCACTGGCTGAACAAAAGGTCGGAACGCCGGACATGTGGCACGCGTCCTGGTTCGAGGGCTTTTACGGCCTCTTGCTCAGCCCTTCTCGCGGCATGTTGGTCTATTCGCCCGTCCTGGGGTTTGCCATCTGGGGAGCGATTCTGGCGTGGCGAGAATCGCGGTTTGCCGTGCTTCGCCCGCTCGGCCTGGCGGCGGCAATGATCCTGTGTTTGAGTGCCAAGTGGTACGACTGGGCCGGAGGCTGGTCGTTCGGATACCGACTGATGGTCGACGCGATGCCGCTTTTGGCCCTGTGCGGCATTGCCGTGGCCGACCGTGTCAGCCGAAGCCAGGGGCTCAAAGCCCTGCTGGCCGTCACCCTCCTTTGGTCAGTCGGCGTGCAAGTCGTTGGAGCCTATGCCTACGACGTCACCGGCTGGAACAACCGCAAGGCGTATGCCGTCAAGCTGCCCGACCAGACGCGCTCGATCCTCGTCAATGATGAAGCGACCGCCAGACAGCTTGCCGCCAAGCATCACGCCACGGCGCAACTGGTCTATCTGAACATCGACCTGAAGCGTTACCATGGCCGGCTCTGGTCCATCCGCGACAGCCAGCTGGTCTACTACCTGACGCACTTCGCCGAGTCCCGGCAAAACAAGCGACAAGCGATCAAGGAATTCCTGCGGCCCCAATAGCCGCAGGTTCACTTCTCGCGCTTCGGGCGATACAGATCGGTCGCCGTGCCGAAGTAGACCTCGGCGGCAAAGCTGAGCGTTTCGCTGAGCGTGGGGTGAGGATGGATCGTGTCAGTCAGGTCGCGGACCGAGGCGCCCATCTCGATCGCCAGCACGGCTTCGCTGATCAGGTCGCCGGCCCCGGCCCCCACGATCCCGCAACCGATCACCCGCTGCGACTCCGGATCAATCAGCCACTTGGTGAGTCCCTCGGTGCGTCCCACGGCCTGGGCACGGCCGCTGGCGCCCCAGGGAAACTGGGCGATCTCCACTTTGCGGCCCTGCCGTTTGGCCTCGGTGTCGGTCAATCCGGCCCAGGCGATTTCCGGATCGGTGAAGACCACGGCCGGAATCGCACGCGGGGCAAACACCGCAGGGTGGCCAGCCAGGACTTCGACGGCCACCTTGCCTTCATGGGCCGCCTTGTGGGCCAACATCGGTTCGCCAGCCACGTCGCCGATCGCCAGGATATGCGGATCGGCCGTCCGCTGCTGGTTGTCGACTTCGACAAAGCCACGCTCGTTCACCTTGACCTTGGTGTTCTCCAAGCCCAGGTGGCGGCTATTGGGACGTCGGCCCACGGCGACCAGCACACGGCTGTACGATTGGACCTTCTTGTCGACCTCGCCCTCGTAGGTCACTTCGATCGCGCTACCTCGGTCCTTCAGGGCGGCGACCTTGGTCTTCAGATAGATCGCCTCGAACTGCTTTTCCAGCCGCTTGTGGAGCGGCTTGACCAGGTCGCGATCGGCCCCAGGCAAAAGGCCGTCGGTCATTTCCACCACCGACACCCGGCTTCCCAGGGCCGCATAGACCGTGCCCAACTCCAGCCCGATGTAGCCGCCGCCAACGATCAGGAGCGACTCGGGCACGTCGGGCAGCTCCAGGCCGCCGGTAGAATTCATCACCCGATCGGTCGGCAGGTCGAGCGAAGGAATCTTCGTGGGCGACGAACCACTGGCCAAGATGCAGTGCTCGAAGCGGACACGATAGTCCTCCAACGGCTTGTCGTCGACCGGCTCCAGTTGGAGCGTCTGCGAATCGGCGAATTCCGCCCGGGCACGGATCACTCGCACATTACGTTTCTTGGCCAACTGGCCCAGCCCACCGGTGAGCGTGGCGATGACCTTCTCCTTCCGAGCACGCATGGCGTTAATGTCGATCTGGGGCTTGGCAAAGGCGACGCCCCACTCGTCCAAGTGCTCGGCTTCGCCGATCGCCTTGGCCACGTGCAGGAGGGCTTTGGAGGGGATACAGCCACGCAGCAGGCAGACGCCGCCGAGCCGCGGCTCGCGGTCGATCAAGGTGACCTGCATGCCCAAATCGGCGGCCAGGAACGCGGCCGCGTAGCCGCCCGGTCCACCACCCAAGACAACAAGTTGCGTATCCATGGGAAGATTCGAAGGAGTTAGGAGAAGGAATAACTAATGGCCAATGACTAATGACCAATCGCGGATGGTTGCGAGTCTCATTGGGTCAACATCAGGCGTGCCGGGGCCTGGAGGTGATCGATGACCTCGTTGAGGAACCGGGCCGCGGTGGCT
>JBDKTH010000840.1:0-2565 GCA_039680305.1 Thermoguttaceae bacterium
CTGCTTTGGACGGGATTCTACATCTGGCTCAATGCGATTTGCTTGGCCGGTTGCCTGCCGAGCGTTCTCGAGTTCGATCCAACGAGCGAGACCGTCCGTTGGCAACGCGTCCCGTTCCGTACGCACGAATACCCGCTCGCGCAGATCGATCGTGTGGAGCTTCTGGCGGGATTCAACAGCCGGTGGTTTCAATCCCGCGTGGTCCTGATCCTGCGTAACACGCGGCTCAGACGTCGCCTCACCCTCTGGTGGATAGCTGGGACGAGCTTGGCCCAGGTCACCGCCCAAGCCGAGCCCATCGCCCAGGTTATCGGCAAAACCCTCGGCCGACCAGTGGAAATCATCAGCCGATAGCGCTACCTCCACAGCCGGTTGACCACGCGGATCAGCACCAGGCCGCTGACGACGAAGACGGCGGTGAGCCCGTAGGCGTAGTCCATGCGGCCGTAGAGATAGTTGCCCATGGCAAACAGCGACGACCAGATCGCCGTGCAGCCAGCCATCCAGCCGAGCAAGGCCAAGGGGATGTTCTCGCCGGTCGCCTCAAGCTCCTGGTCCTTGCCGGAGAGAGCCAACTCCTGACGGATCGGTGCCCAGCCGGGGCCAAACGGGCGGACTTTTTGATAGAACTCGATCAGCGTCTGCCGATCGGTCTGCGGGCCGAGGTAGGCGGTCAGCAGCCAGCAGACCGTGGTGAAGCCGATCGTCACGAGCAGTTCGATGTGCGTGCCCAGCGAGATCTTCTGGCCATGGAGCACGACCCAGAGGATGGAGATGGCAAACGAACTGATCATCGCGACGACCTCGCACCAGGCCGTGACCCGCCACCAGAACCAGCGGACCAGGTAGAGCAGCCCGGTGCCGGCGCCGACCTGGAGGATCAGGTCGAAACTGTCTTTGGCCGATTCGAGCACGAAGGTCAGCCCGGCGGCGGCCACGAAGAGCCCCACCGTGGCCAACCGGCCGGCGAGCACGTAATGCGCCTCGTCGGCGTCCTTGCAGACAAAGCGTCGATAGAAGTCGTGGACCAGGTACGACGCGCCCCAGTTGAGATGGGTGAGGATCGTCGAGCTGTTGGCCGCGACCAGCCCGGCGACCATCAGCCCGATCCAGCCGGCGGGCAGGAACTTGAGCATGGCCGGATAGGCCGCGTCGTGACCGAGCAGTTTGGGATCGAGGTGCGGGAACTCCCGTTGGATGTCGGAAAGCTCGGGGTAGACGATGATCGAGCAGAGACCCACGAGGATCCACGGCCAGGGACGCAGGCAGTAGTGGGCCACGTTGAAGAACAGGGTTCCACCGAGCGAGTCCTTTTCCGACTTCGAGGCCAGCATCCGTTGGGCGATGTAGCTTCCCCCGCCCGGCTCCGCCCCCGGATACCAGACCGCCCACCACTGGACGGCGATCGGCATGATGAACACGGCCAGGGCGATGTCCCAATGATTGGAAAAATCGGGGAGGATGTTGAGATAGTTGATGCCGCCGGGGCCGGGCAGGTTCGACAGCTTGTCGACCATCCCCTCGAGTCCGCCGACCTGCGGAAGCTTCACGGCGAAGTAAGCGGCCGCGATCACCGCCGACATCTTGATGAAGAACTGGATCATGTCGATCACCAGAACACCCCACAGGCCGGAGTGGGCGGCGAAGGCCACATTGAGCACCCCGACGGCCAGGAGTGTCTGCCAACGTTCCAGTCCGAAGAGAACCCCGGCGATCTTGCAGGCCGCCAGATTCACGCTGGCCATGATCACGCAGTTGAAGAAGAACCCCAGGTAGATCGAGCGGAACCCACGGACCACGCTGGCCGCCGTGCCCGAGTAGCGGATCTCATAGAACTCCAGGTCGGTCATCACCCCCGAGCGCCGCCAGAGTCGGGCGTAGAAAAAGACCGTCGAGACGCCGGTGAGCACAAAGGCCCACCAGCACCAGTTCCCGGCCACGCCCTGCCGGCGCACGATGTCGGTGACCAGGTTGGGCGTATCGCTGCTAAAGGTCGTCGCGACCATCGACAGACCGGCCAGCCACCAGGGAACCGAGCGGCCGGAGGCGAAGAACTCGGACGTCCCCTTGCTCGACCGCTTGCCAAAAAACAACGCGGGGAGAAAGCAGACGCCCAGCGCGACAACCACGATGATCCAGTCGATCGCCTGTAAGTGCATACGAGCCCTTCTACCTTTGGGGAGAGACGCCCCTGCGCAAGAGTGCCCGTAAGCAACCGGCACTCGGCCAACGGTGAACCCTCCGAGTCTACCTTCTCGATCCGCCCCCTGGCAACTACCCCGATCTTGCGGGTCCCGATTCGATGGGAATGGCTGTGCTATCCAGGCCGGTGAGATGGCGAAATCCTGGGGAGGAACGAGTGACGGAAACACGTCAGATTCGCCCGAGAGACGCGTTTCCAGGCCTATACTTTTCCCAAGTTCCGGGACCACGCCGGAACGGTTCGCCGGTAGCTGCCTGGCGTCGTCGACCCTCGGGGCATTGTCGGCGGGGCTTTTTTGCGTCTTTCGTGAAGCCTCGATTCTCAACGAGGCGGCCCATCCAGAGGGAGTGTGTAGGTCATGA
>JBDKTH010000767.1:0-3002 GCA_039680305.1 Thermoguttaceae bacterium
AACCCGATCGTCTTCGGCACCTTCATGGCCGCCTTCGTGCTCGTCTGGGTGGTGCCCTCCTTCTGGATCAGCTATCCGGTGCTGGCGCTGGCCTACGTGGCCCCGCTGACCACCTACGTCATCCTTCGCAATCGGAAGGTGCCGGCGGAAGAGCGGGTGATGACGCCCGACCACCTCCGCTTCTGGTTTGCCGAACGGGCGTCCAAGTTCGGGATGAAGATTAAAGTGGAGAAGGCCGACCCGCAGGAAGCCGGCCCCCCCGTGACGCTTACCGCCCAGGGCGGGGAAACGGAACGCGACAACACGGCCCGCACCCTCCTGGCCCGCCAGGCCCCCGGCCTGTTCGACGCCCGACAATTGCTGGTCGATGCCCTGTTCCGCCGCGCCGATGGTCTGATGTTGGACTTCACGGCGCAGAACATGAGCGTGCAGCACCAGGTCGACGGCGTGTGGCACAATGCCGACCCCTGGCCGCGCGAGCAAGCCGACCCGGCCCTCGAAGCCTTGAAGATTCTCTGCGGCCTGAACCCGCAGGAGCGACAGAAACGTCAGACGGGCCAATTCGCCGCCGAGTATCTCAAAGAGAAATACAACGCGACCCTGACCAGCCAGGGCACCGCGGCCGGCGAACGCGTGGCCATCCAGATGGAAGGGAAGAAGGCGAAATTTGAAACGCTCGAATCCCTCGGCATGCGGCAGAAGATGGAGGAACAACTCCGCGAACTCATGCGGGCGGAACGGGGGATCATCCTCTTCTCGGCCATGCCGGCCAACGGCCTGCGAAGCACGTTGACCGTGGCCCTGCGGACCACCGACCGGTTCATGCGGGAGTTCGTCTCCGTCGAGGACGAGAACAACCGCTACGAGGTGGTCGAGAACGTCCCCGTGACGACCTTCAACGGCCAAAAGGGCGAGAGCCCGGCCACCGTGTTGACCGAAGTGTTCCACAAGGAGCCCAACGTGGTCGTCGTCCGCGACCTGGTCAATGCGGAGACGGTCAGCAAGCTCTGCGAGGAGATCCGCCGCGACCGGCTCTTCTTCACGTCGATCCGGGCCAAGGACTCGGCCGAGGCGCTCCTGCGAGTGCTGGCGATGAAGGTCCCGGCCAAGGAACTCGCCGAGCACGTGATCGCGGTGGTCAACCAGCGGTTGATCCGCAAGTTGTGCGAGTACTGCAAGGAGGCCTACGCCCCGCCCGCGCAGGTCTTGCAACAGTTGGGGATCCCCGAGGGCAAGATCCAGGCTTTCTACCGCCCCCGGCAGCCCGCCGAGGAGAATCCGGAGATCTGCCCGGAGTGCGGCGGCATCGGCTATACCGGCCGGACGGCGATCTTCGAACTTCTCGTCGTCAACCAGACGGTCCGCAAAGCGTTGACCACCAACCCGAAACTCGAGATCCTTCGCCAGGCGGCACGCAAGGACGGCCTGAAAACCTTCCAGGAAGAAGGGCTTGTCCTGGTCGCCAAAGGCGTGACCTCGCTTCCCGAGTTGATGCGAGTATTGAAACAGTGAATGGTGGATGAAACGGCTTGCCATTCCCCAATCTTGAATCCCGACCTTTGAACCCTGAACGTTGTTGCCAGGACTATGACTGTCATCTTCCCGCTGCTGTTGATCGTGCTCTTCCTGGCCGTTGCCGCGACGCTCTACCCGGAAGGCATGTGGGGCAATGCGATCACGCTGATCAACGTGGTGACGGCCGCCCTATTGGCTACCAACTTCTGGGAACCGCTCGCCAAACTCCTCGAAGGCTATCTCACCTCGTTTACGTTCTTCTGGGATTACCTGATGCTCTGGGCCCTGTTCGCCCTGATCTACGGGATTATGCGGGCGGTGACCGACAAGCTGTCGCGGGCTAAGGTCCGCTTCATCACGTTGGCCGACCAGATCGGCGGAGCCTTTTTCGCCGCCTGGGTCGGCTGGGTCGTGGTCTGCTTCGCAGCGATGACCCTTCACACCGCCCCCCTGGCCCGGAACTTCCTCTTCGGCGGCTTCGTCCCCGAATCGCAGATGCTGATGGGCCTCGTCCCCGACCATAAGTGGCTGGGCTTCATGCAGCAGATGTCGCTCGGGCCGTTCAGCCGGACCCTCGCCCCGAGCGAACGCGACCAGAACGTCTACGGCAAGGCCACCAACCCGGCGGAGCAGAACCTGGCCGTCTTCGATCGCCACGCCGACTTCCTGCCCAAGTACGCGACGCGCCGAAGCCTGTTGGAGGAAAACCTGGAGACGAAGAAGTCGACGCGCGTGGCCGACACGGAATACGGTTCGAAAGTCCCCAAACGCTAGCTACACGGCGATTACGTATGTCTGATACCGAGCTTTTCCACTCCCGTCTCCCCACGCCTGACGAAGCCGAAGCGGTCGAATACCGTGCGATCAGTGCGTTGGCCGTCGTGGGGCTCCTCTGCGGTCTGGCGGCGGCCACGGCGATCCTGTCCCCCGCCCTATGGATCGTCCCCCTGACCGGAGTCCTCCTCAATGTCCTGGCCCTGGGAAAAATCGCCCGGGAAACCCCGGCACTGATCGGCCGCAAGGCAGCGTTGGCCGGGCTGCTTCTCTCGGTGTTCTTCGGCGCCGTGGCCATGGCCGATTGGTACACCTACAGCGAGATGATCCGCCGCGAGGCCCGGCAGTTTGCCACATTGTGGTTCGATAGCCTCCGTGACCACGAGCCCCAAAAAGCCCACCAACTTACGCGCAGCCCCAAGACACGACGGCCGTTCGACGACAAACTCTGGGAGATCTACTTCGATGGCTCGGAGCCGCGGGAAGATCTCAAAGCCTATCTCGAACGACCGGAGGTCCGGACCCTACTGGCCCTCGGCGACAAAGCCCAGGTCCGCTACTACGCATCTCCCTCACAATCGCAGGAAGGCGGCAGCGACAGCATCTCGCTGGTCTATGCAATCACCTACCCTGAGGCAACGCAGAGAAAAACCTTCTTCCTCAACTTGGTCCTGGAACGCGAACACGTCCTCGAACACGACCACCTCAACTCG
>JBDKTH010001306.1:0-1602 GCA_039680305.1 Thermoguttaceae bacterium
GGTGCATAGTAAAGCCCGAAGACGTCGCTTCCGTCCGGCGCCGACCAGGAGACCGGCTGGGCCTCGGCCAGGGCCGTGTGGCGGATCGTCTCGCCCTGGCTGCGGGCGGCGATCCGCGTCGGCCCACTGGAAAAATCGTGCGTGACGATGCGTGACGGCACGGTCGGGCGACTGCCCACAAAGGCGATCCGGTCGCCGGACGTCGTCGCGGTGAGGCTGGCGACTTCGCTGTACTCGGCCAGCTCGCTGACCACGGTCGTCTGCCCGGTCGGCACCTCGATGCGCACGATCTGGTGAACGCCCTGCTCGTTGCGCACCGCGGTCACGGAGCGGCCGTCGGACGAGACGGCGTAGGTGCTCATCCCTTGCACCCAGGCGGGCATGCCATACTCCGCCGTGTCCGAGGTCAACTGTCGGGCCACGCCCGAGGCCAGGTCGTGGAGCACGAGTTGGCCCCAGCCCGACACATCGGAGACATAGAGCAGTTGACGCCCGTCGGGGAGGAATTCCGGCTGAAAGATGGCCACTTCCTCGCCGCCGGCGATGACCCGCGGCGCCTTGAGCCGGGCAAGCGTGCCATTGGTCCGCACGACGTCGGCGACGTAGAGCCGGGTGCTGTCCCAGGGCATCTCGGGATGGTCCCAGGCGACCCTGGCCAGACGCGAGCCGTCGGGGCTCCAACGCGGCTGCATGTAGAAATCGTGCCCTTCGGTGAGGATCTGCGCCCAGACCCGGCCTTGGGTATCGACGATCGCCAGCCGGTCGATGCCGTCTTCGTCGTGGTGCACGTAGGCCACCCAACGTCCATCGGGCGAGACGGTCGGCGAGGCGGCCTTGCCAAAGGCCGGAGAGATCGGCACGGCCGGCCCGCCGGCCAAGGCCTGGCGAAAGATCCGTCCGGTGCGGCTCACTACGAAGTAGACGTAGCCGCCATGCACGGTGAAGTCGCCCCCGCCGTAGCCCACCTCGGCGCGGACTTCCAGATCGGTGGTCAGATCACGCGGCGCATCGGCGGTCGGTCCCTGGGCCACCAACACGCCTCGGCCGGAGCGTCCTTCCAGCCAGACCAGCGTCTGGCCGTCGCTGTCCCAGGCCACCGGTCCCAGCCGCCGCCCCTCGGCCAGGCTTTTGGGAGAAATCGGACTTGTCCACAATCCGTACGGACGCTCGGTCTTGTGTTCCATCGTGATCAGGGAAGACTCCCCAAGGGTTGGCGGGTTCCGCGCCGTTTGTCACGGCACATGCGTCCATTGTACCGGACGGCGCAGGGCACGCCAATCGCGCGGGTCAGGCCTTGTGGGTCCGCAGCCGCGTCCCGTATTGAACACTCAGCATGATCTCTTGCGGATCGAGGTTCGCGGGCAGGTAGGCTCCGCTGATCCGGGCGTTCTGCACCGACGCGCCCTCCAGGTCCATGTGCCGCATGTCGCAGCCACGGAAGTCGGCGTCGCGGAGGTAGCAATCGCGAAGCACGAGGTGAGTCAGGTCGATGCTGCGGAAATCGGTGCCGCGGAGATTCGTGGCACTGAAGTCAATCAGTTGCCGGTCGGCCGTGGCGCGCCGGAAACCCTCGGGATCGCCCTTCCGCAAACAACGGAACGC
>JBDKTH010000327.1:0-4603 GCA_039680305.1 Thermoguttaceae bacterium
ATGCGGCCCCGGGCCGAATCCTCCGGCATCCGCGCAGCCATCTTGAAGACGTCAAAACGGCAAAAGCCCGACGCGATCTGCGATTGATCGAACTGGAAACGCTCGCCCGTGGCGGTACGACGCCGCGTTTGTTGAATGCCTTGGGCGAAGCCCACGCGAATCTGCACGACCAGACGGCAGCACGCCAGGCATTCTTGCAGGCCATCCAGACCGCTCCACGTGGCTCGACCGAAATGCTGGAGGGGTACTACGGATTGCTGACCACCTTCGAGGGTGCTCCAAACCAGTGCGACGAACAGATCACCGCCTGCCTGGAAGCCTTAGAGGTTTACCCACTCGACACCCAGTTGCTCGTGGCCATCGGCGGGTACATGCAGAATCAGAATCGCCTGGATCTGGCCGCCCGGGCGTTTGCCCTGGCGATCCAGCACGGACAGCTCAACCTGGAAACGTGGCATCTCTGCGAGATCACAGAAATCGCCAGCGTCTGCCTGAGCATCGTTTTCCAGCTTCAGGGCAAGCATGACGAAGCTCGCGGGGCCTTGGAAGCAGCCCTGCAGCGCTCGCCCGACTCCCATCGCGTTCGTCGCCATCTCACGGAGAGCTATATCCGGGCGGCGAAGGAAGAGGAGGCCCTGGCGGTCGCCGAGGGATTGATCCGGCAGCCGGCCGAGCGCGAATCGCTGCTCGGTGCCATTCGGGGAGCCTGTGAGGCGGCCCGGAAGAACTGGACGGCGGCCCTTGGACGCCTGCAAGCCGCTTACCTGGCAGGCTGCCAGGACCCGATCTGCGTCCGCTGGCTGACGCTCACCCTGCTTGCCGGCGCTCAACTCGAAGCGGCGATCCCCGTCCTTCAACAGTGGCTCCAGTGGGAGCCGAACAATCCTGAGGCCCAGGCGTATCTTCGTGCCATCGCGGCCCATACGTCCCAAGCGTCGGTGCTGGTCGATGGAACCGAGTCGCGTCAGCTCCGCGTCGATCCGGCCGGCGCTGGCCAGTCCGGGCCGGCGCCCGCCCAGTTGTCGGTCGAGGACTGCATTTCGCCGAACAATCCGTCCCCGGATTGGACCGGCTGAGCGCGGAACTGGCCAGGCCCCGTCCTGCTAGATTCGGCACAATCGGCAGGGTCACCCGCCCTGGTTGGGTCCTGAGCCGTTTTCGGCATTTTGCCAGATCGCCCAATTTGACAACACGCCGGCATGGCCTAGGTTACAAGTGAGGCGAGCAGTATGGTTCTCGACCGCGATCGCCTCCCCAAATTTGGCTTTCTCACCCCCGTGTTCGGGCAGGGCCACTCCATTCCGGATGGCCCTGCCCCTTTTTGTTGGGGCGCCAACTCATTGGGCTCTGTTGACAAATCGGGTGCCGTCGGTAACAACTTTGCATTGCCACCGAACGGTACTTGAAAGCTGTCGGTCCGGTTTTCTCGACCGCATTCAAGCAGTTCTCGACCGCGCCTAAGCAGCAAGGATTGTCACATGCTGGAAACCGAATTCGAACGTTTGCCGCTGGAATTGCCTGCCGACGAGCCAACCTGGGGCCCCTCCTCGGCCGCGCCGGCGTTGGCTCCATGTGTCGCCGAAGGTCCCGCCGACGACGAAGACCTCGACGACTTCGATGACGACGACTTCGACGATGATTTCGACGACGACTTCGAGGATTTCGAGGACGACCTCGACGAAGACCTCTGGGACGACGATGACGACGACGATCTCGACGACGACGACCTCGACGAGGACGCGGCCTTCGACGACGAGGAAGAAGACGATAAAGAAGACGGCTTCGCCGAAGGCTTTGAAGAAAGCGAAGACGAGGACGAAGGCGACGACATCGAGGAGTCTTTCTAGTCATGCGCCACCTTGCTCAACAGATTCGGGAAGCGACCGAGGTGATCCGCCAGAAATGGTCCGGTCGGCCGCGGGTCGGCGTCATCCTGGGGACTGGCTTGGGGAGCGTCGCCGAGCAGATTACCACGGAGGCGTCGCTGCCGTACGAGGCCATCCCCCATTTCCCGCGTTCCACGGCCATCGGCCACAACGGCCAGCTGGTCTGTGGACAGTTGCAGGGTTTGCCGATCGTGGCGATGGAGGGTCGGTTCCACGCCTACGAGGGCTATACCTACCAGCAGATCACCTTCCCGGTCCGCGTGATGAAGGCCCTCGGCGCCGAGTTGTTGATCGTCTCCAACGCGTGCGGCGGCATGAATCCGCAGTACTCGCAGGGGGATATCATGGTCATTGAGGACCATATCAACCTGATGAACGGCAACCCGCTGATCGGGGTCAACGACGACGCGCTGGGGCCACGGTTCCCGGACATGTCGGCCCCCTACGACCGGCGGCTGATCGACGCCGCGTTGGAGATCGCCCGGCGCGAGAATTTCGCGGCCCACAAGGGGGTTTACGTGGCGGTCACGGGGCCGAACCTGGAGACCCGGGCGGAATACCGTTTCCTGCGGCAGATCGGGGCCGACGTGGTCGGCATGTCCACGGTGCCCGAGGTGCTTGTGGCCGTCCACGCGGGGATGCGAGTCCTGGGCCTTTCGGTGGTGACCGACCTTTGCCTGCCCGACGCCTTGAAGGCGGCCAATATCGAGGAAATCCTCGCCACGGCGGCCAGCGCCGAGCCGAAGCTGCGGGCCATCGTGCTGGGCGTTCTCGCCCGCGAAGCCGAGGCGAGCTAACCGTCGCCTGGGGTGCCGGCGGGGTGCAGGGACTCCGCCGGTTGCGAGCGAGCGGGCTAAACCGGGTCTCCTACCCCCCAACTCGCCCCCACCCCCTCCCGAAAATCGGGTTGAAAAAACCGGCCATGCGCGGTTTACTTGTGGTTTCTTTTCCCCGAACTTGGCCAAATACGCACCTGTTTTCCCATGTTTCGCCACGTTGCTAGCTCCGTCTCGTTTCCAGGCCTGGAAGAACGCATCATCGGCTTTTGGCGCGAGCGGCGGATTTACGAGAAATCCCTGGATGCGAGGCGAGGTTCCCCGGCGTTCGTCTTCTT
This sequence comes from Thermoguttaceae bacterium, assembly GCA_039680305.1. Lineage (GTDB taxonomy): Bacteria > Planctomycetota > Planctomycetia > Pirellulales > Thermoguttaceae > JBDKTH01. Next base: position 3,001 of record JBDKTH010000327.1, read on the forward strand.
CGAGGGTCCACCGACCGCCAACGGCTTGCCCCACCCGGGACACTGCCTGACGCGCTCGATCAAGGACCTCTTCCCCCGCTACCGGACGATGCGCGGTTACTACTGCGAACGCAAGGCCGGCTGGGACACCCATGGCCTGCCCGTCGAGGTCGAGGTCTCCAAGGAGTTGGGCATTCACTCCAAGGAAGAGATCGAGGCCTACGGCGTGGAGCCGTTCATCCACAAGTGCGTGGAAAGCGTCTTCCGCTACACCAAGCAGTGGGAAGACCTCACCGAGCGGCTGGGCTTCTGGATCCACTTGGACGAGGCCTACGTCACCTATCATCAAAGCTACGTGGAAAGCGTCTGGTGGGCGCTGAAGACGCTGTTTGACCGCGGCCTGCTCTACCAGGGACACAAGATCGTCTGGTGGTGGGCCCAGGGCGGAACGGCCCTCTCGTCGGGCGAAGTCGGCCAAGGCTACCGCCAGGTGGCCGACCCGAGCGTTTATGTCCGCTTCCCGCTGGTCGACCGGCCCGAGACCGATCTGCTCGTCTGGACCACGACCCCGTGGACCCTGCCGAGCAACCAGTTCGCCGCCGTCAAGCCGGACCTGGACTACTCGATCATCAAGCTCGAAGACGATCCCCGCAAGCTGATCGTCGCCTCGGCGCTGGTCGACACGATCGCCGGCAAGGCGGGCAAGTCGTACACGGTGGAATCGACCGTCAAGGGCCAGGAATTGCTCGGACTGCGGTATGTCCCGCCGTTTGACTATTACTACAAGAAGCTCGGCCAGAAGCAGGGCCGCTTGAAGTCGGGCGGCGATCAGTACATCGCCTGGCGCGTGGTGGCGGCCGAGTTCGTCACGACCGACACCGGTTCGGGCGTGGTGCACCAAGCCCCGGCGTTCGGCGAAGTCGACTACGATGTGCTCATGGCCGAGCAGGCCCGGTTCGCCGACGGCCAGGGGCCGTCGCTGATCTGCGCGGTGGCCGCCGATGGCACGTTCACCGACGAAGCGCCCGACTACAAGGGGCGATGGGTCAAGGACTGCGACCGCGACATCATCCGTCGTCTGCGTGGCGAAGGGCTGCTGTTCCACCAGGAGCAGTACCTCCACGACTACCCGTTCTGTTGGCGGGCGGAAGAAGACCCGCTGATCCAGTATCCTCGCAAGAGCTGGTTCATCCGCACGTCGAAGTTCAAGGACCAGATGCTGGCCAACAACCGCCGCATCAACTGGCAGCCGGACCACATCCGCGACGGCCGTTTTGGCAACTTCCTGGAAACGAACGTCGACTGGGCCCTTTCGCGCGAACGCTACTGGGGCACGCCGCTGCCCATCTGGGTGTGCGAGAAGACCGGCTACATGGAATCCGTCGGCAGCTACGAAGAACTGTGCGCCAAGTCGGGCGTGCAAGGGACCGAGGTCTGGACCAACGCCAAACAGGCTAACCCAAAACTGGTCGACGACCTCAAGGTCCACAAGCCGTACATCGACGCCGTCACCTACGACTCGCCCAAGGCCCCCGGGGCCCGGATGCGGCGGGTCTCGGAGGTGATCGACTGCTGGTTCGACTCCGGCTCGATGCCGTTTGCCCAGTGGGGCTATCCCAACCAG
>JBDKTH010000495.1:0-7774 GCA_039680305.1 Thermoguttaceae bacterium
CAACCGGCCCCGCGGGCGGCCGCGGAGCCGCAAGCGTAGGCAGTCCAGGCGCCAGCCAACCGATGGGCGGCGGGCGGGGAAGAAGTCCGTTTTTCACGGCGCCCAAGCTCGTTGGCATCGATGCCGACACGCCTCCCTACAAGCTCCTCAAAGGCCGCTGGATCGACCGGCGCGATCCCAAGCTTCGCGAGGCGGTGATCAGCGACCAGGCGGCCCAGCGGCTGGAAATTGCGTTGAATGACGAAATCCTCGTGATCTTCGGCACCAAGGAGTATCGCCTGAAGATCATCGGCATCACTTCGCAGGTTGCCTCCGCGCCGACGATCCCCAAAGAATCGCCCACCGGACGGCCGGTGATGTCGGGACCGGGGGCCACGCTCGGCCCGGCGGCGTCGGCGATCTACGTCCCCCTGGCCCTGGCCGGGAAAATTGCCCGCCAGCCGGACAAGGTCAACTTGGTGAACATCAAGCTGCGTGAAGGCACGCGTCCGGCGGAGTTCCGCGAGCGTTGGCTGCCGCGTGTCGCCGAGGCCCGGCCGGCGGTCTTGCTGGTCGACGCACAGGACATTAAAGGGGCGATGGAAGGGAACATGATGGCGGCCAACGCCCGGCGTCAGGCGTGGGCGGCCACCGGCATGTCGCTCTTGGCCGCGCTGTTCATCATCTTCACGACGTTGAGCATGGGCGTCAACGAGCGGATCCGCCAGTTCGCCGTGATGCGAGCGGTCGGCCTGACCCGTTTCCAGGTGGCCTGCGTGATCACCGCCGAAAGCCTCGTGCTCGGGCTGATCGGCTGGGGCGGCGGTCTGGCCGCCGGTTGGGGACTGCTGACGATGATCGCCCGCGACCAGACCGAACTGTTCAACGCTGGCGTTTCGCTGGGCATGTGGTGCGTGCTTCTCACTGGCGCCAGCGCGTTCGGCGGCGCCCTGCTGGCGGCGATCCTTCCGGCCTGGCAGGCGACGCGAGTCCAGCCGCTGGAGGCCATGTCGCCGCGCCGCTCGGTGCGGCCGAGCCTGGGCCTGTCGGTGCTGGCAGGCGTGGTGGGATTGGGGCTCATTGCCGTGAACCCGCTCTTGGTGTTCATCCTGCCGATCGCCGACGTCGCACGCTACGGCGTCTACGAGGCCGTGGGCTGCACGAGCATGGCGTTGGGATTCCTGTTGCTCGCGCCGCTGGCCATCATGGTCACCGAGATGGCGATTGGCCCGTGGATCGCCCTGCTCTTGGGACTGGAGCCGCGCCTGCTCCGCTTTCAACTGCGCAGCAACTTGTGGCGCACGTTGGGTACGACGATGGCGCTGAGCGTCGGCCTGGGCCTCTACGTCTCCATGATGATCTGGGGCTACTCGATGTTGGAGCCGTTCAAGCCGGGCCACTGGGTGCCCGACATCCTGGTGGCGTTTCAATCCGGCGGACTGCCCGACACGGAAATCGACAACGTCCGTCACGTCCCGGGCGTGGTCGCCGAGCAGTGCATTCCCTTAGCGGTCGACCAACCCCGCTTGACCAGCGACATTACCGGCAGCCAACAGGGCAACTCGGTCACCCGGCAAGACAACGTGATCATCATCGGACTCGATCCCGAGGTGGCCTTTGGCGGCCCCCGGCCGCTGGTAGCTGCGCGCTTCACCGATGGCACGGCCGAGGAGGCGGTCGCCAAGCTGAAGCAGGGCCGTTTCTGCATCGTGCCCGACCATTTCCTTGCGGCCACCGGCCTGAAGATCGGCGACCGCTTCGGGATGATTCCGCCGGAGGTACCGGAGAAGCCGGTCCAGTATACGATCGCCGGCGCGGTCTCCCTGCCCGGCTGGCACTGGATGACGAAGTTCTCCGGCCTGCGGCGGCGGAGCGGCCGGTCGGCGGCGATCGTGTTTGCCGCCTACGACGAGGTGCGCCGCGACTTCGACCTCAAGCAGACCAATTTCTTCTGGATGAACCGCGACAAGAACGTCGACGTGGCGACGATCGGGGCGGCCATGCAGCCGATCGCCGACCGCAACCTGGGCCAGACCCAGCCGGTCAATGGTCAGGGGACGTGGGCGGTCGGAGCGGCGATGTTCGGTCAATCCTTGCGAATCAGCACACCCGAGGAAGTCAGCACCCGCATCCTCAGCCGCGCTGACGGCATGATCTGGGCCATGTGCCAATTGCCGCTCATTACGCTCTTGGTGACGTCCGTAGGGGTGATCAACACGATCATGGCCTCGGTCCGAGCGCGGCGGTGGGAACTGGGCGTGTTGCGGGCGATGGGCGTCACGCGCTCGGCGATCTGCCGGATGATCCTGGCCGAGGGGCTGCTGATTGGCCTGGTCGCTTGCCTGATCAGCCTGGCGTTCGGCATCCTGGCCGGCTGGTGCGGCACGGGCATTTCGCAGTACGTGAGCTTCTTTGGCGGGCTGAGCCCGTCGCTCATCGTACCGGTCTCGAAGCTGGCGATCGGCCTCGGGGCGACCCTGCTTCTATGCCTGGTCGCCGCCTTGTGGCCGGCGATTTCCACCGGGCGTGCGGAACCGTTGAAACTGCTCCAGGCGGGCCGTTCGGCCTTGTAAGGGGGGCGTCAAGCATCCCTACTAGACAAGGGACCTGCGATCGGCTATGAAACTAGTTGCCGTATCAACATTGATTACCCGATCCGCCCAAGGAGAACCGAATGAACCGTCAAAAGAGCATCGACCTCTTAAACCAGGCCGTTGCCGATGAGCTTCAGGCCGTCCATCAATACATGTACTGGCATTTTCACCTCGCCGACCAGGGGTTCGGGCCGTTGTCCGCCCTCTTCCGGCGGATCGCCATCGTGGAAATGACGCATGTTGAGACATTGGCCGAGCGGATCCTCTTCCTCAAAGGCGATGTGGAGATGGTCGCCGCCGGTCCGGTCACGAAGGTCGACGATCCGCAGGAGATCCTCAAGCAGGCCGCCCAGATGGAACAGGGCGCTGTGGAAGTCTACAACAAGTTCGCCGGCGAGTCGTCGGCCAACGCGGACTCGGCCACCAAGCAGATGTTCGAGACGCTGGTGAACGACGAAGAGGCGCACTTTGACGAGTTCGACAAGCAACTCGACAATATCAAGCGCTTCGGCCCCAGCTACTTGGCGCTGCAGTCGTTCAACGCCGGCCCAGGCGCCGCCCCCGCGGCGGAATAGGGACGGCGTTGCCGCTGTCAATCTGAAATCGAGCACGGGCCTCCGTACTCGCACGATCTGCCAGGAGCCACTGCTTGCCCGAAGCGCAAGCAGTGGCTCTTTTCTCTAGCCCAGGCGTTCACGCCTGGGACTGCAGACCGCGTCATCAAATAGGCAAACGTCAACCCCATTCATGGGGTTTCCTCGGTCGTGACTTCCACCGCCCCTGAAGGGGCTCCCGAGAAAAAAGGTGTTGGGCGCTGCGAGTCCCAGGCGTGAACGCCTGGACTAGAGAAAGCCTTGTTCGCCATTTGCCCACCAATGCGTGTGCCGCAGCTTGCCTTCCAAGCAAGCAGCGGCACACCGTCTACTCATAGTGCAAGGCTTCGATCGGGTCCAGCCGGGAGCCTTTCCAGGCGGGATAGAAGCCGAAGACGATGCCCACGGTCGCCGAAACGACCACCGCTGCGATGATCGCGGGAAGGGAGATTTGGGTCGGCCAGCGGAGGTACGTCCGCACCAAGAGCGACGCGACGCGTCCAAACAGGATCCCCGTCGCCCCGCCCAAGAGACACAAGACGACCGCCTCGGTGAGGAACTGCCGCAGGATGTGGTGAGCCCGGGCGCCGACGGCCATGCGCAGGCCGATCTCCCGCGTGCGTTCGGTGACCGAAACCAACATGATGTTCATGATCCCCACGCCGCCGACGATCAGCGAGATCAGGGCCACGGCCAGCAGCAGGTTGCTCATCGTCTGCGAGGTGGAGGCCAGGGTCTTGGTCGCCTCGGTCATGTCGCGGATGTTGAAGTCGTCGTTCTCTCCGGGCTGAATCCGATGCCGCTCGCGCAGCAACTCCGTGATCTGATCCATCGCTTGGGGAATCAGGTCGGACGCGACCGCCTTGACAAGGATCTGATCGACGTTGGCAAAGCGGACGGGCTGCGGCGTGTTCGCCTGCTGCGTAGCCGACGGCAGGGGATAGAGCGCCGTGGCGCCGGGGTAAAGGTTGTTCAGACTGTTGACCGTGGACGACGTGGCGCTGGCGGCGCTCTGATTGGTGTTGGTCAACGTGCTCCCGCTCACCCGGTACTTGATCGTCGTCCAAGGGGCGAGGATGATGTCGTCCTGTTCGAAGCCCATCATGTTGGCCCCTTTGCGGCTCAACACGCCGATCACGCGGAACGAGATGTTCTTGATGCGCAGCTCCTGGCCGACCGGCGACTGGCCCTGGAACAGTTCGCGGATCAGGGTTTGGCCGATCACGCAAACCTTGTTGCCGTTGCGCACGTCGCGCTCGCTGAACATCTCGCCCTCATCCAGGTTCTCCCAGTCGCGGACTTTCAAGAACGCCGGCGTGCTGCCGTAGATGTACATGGGGACCCAGTTCCGGTTCCCGTAGATGATCTGGGAGCGGGCACGCACGATCGGGGCGACGTCGGCGACGGCCGGGCACTGCCGGGCGATCTCTTCGGCGTCCTGGGGCGTAAGGGTCAGCACGCTTCCCGACCCGAAGGTCACGCCACCGCTGGCGGCTGCTCCGGACTGGACGAGGAGATTGGCCGCGCCCATGCTGGCGATCGTCTTTTGCATGGCGGCCTTCGAGCCCTGGCCGATCTCCATCATGGTGATCACCGCGCTGACGCCGATGATCACACCCAGGGTGGTCAGGGCTGAACGCATCTTGTTCCGTCGCAAGGCACTTATCGCCGTGCGGAACGTCCGCGGCGCCAGCGACGGCCGTCGCCAGCGGCGCCGCGGTGGCGGATTGGCAACCAGACCGGAGGGCGAGTCCTTCAAGGTTGCCGGCCCCTCGGGGGCGGCCGACGCCGGGGCTTCGTCGCTCTCGATCTGGCCGTCTTCGATGTGGATGACCCGATGAGCGTAGGAGGCCACCTTGGGATCATGGGTCACGAGGATTACCGTGATCCCTTCGGCGTTGAGCTTCTGGAACATCTGGAGAATCTCGACGCTCATGTGCGAGTCGAGATTCCCGGTCGGTTCGTCGGCCAACAGCAGGGCCGGGCGATTGACCAGCGACCGGGCAATGGCCACGCGCTGCTGCTGCCCGCCGGACATCTGCGACGGCTCGTGGTGGATGCGTTCCGCCAGACCGACCCCCTCGAGCAACGTGCGGGCGTGCGTTTGGGCTTCGGCCGCCGACGGCTGCTCCATCGCGTAGTCCAACGGCATGAGGACGTTGTCGAGCGCCGTGGTCCGCGGCAGGAGGTTGAAACTCTGGAAGACGAAACCGAGTTTGGCCGTGCGCACCAGCGCCCGCTGGTTCGGCGACAGTTCGCTCATCTCCGCGCCATCGAGCCAGTACCGGCCGGAGCTTGGCCGATCGAGGCAGCCGAGGATGTTCATCAGTGTGGTCTTGCCCGAGCCGCTGGCCCCCATCAGCGCGACCATCTCGCCGCGGGCGATCGACAGCGAGATCCCGCGCAGGACCGGGACGTCGATTTCGCCGAGGTGATACGTCTTGTGGATGTTCTCGAGCCGGATCAGTTCCATGGACCGCTCCCGTTAGGGACCGTTAGTTGGACCGGGGCTTGCTGCCGCCGCGAAGGAACTTGGGCGCGAACGGGTTGGTCGTCTCCGTGGCGGCCTGTTCGACCCGGACCTCGCCGGTCACCACCTCGAGCCCATCTTCGACCCCGTCGCCGCTGATCTCGGTGACCGATCCGTCGGTCACGCCGATCTTCACGTCCAGCGGACGGACGAAGTTCCCTTGCTTGATCCAGACGCGGCCGCGTTCTTCGCGTCCCTTGGGCGTCTTCGCGGCGGGCGCATCGCCGGGCGACGTACGCCGGGCGCGGCCCTCGGCCCCGCCTCCCTTGGCGGGCGACGCGGCCTGCTGGCGGGCCTCCGGGGCGATCAACTCGGGCCGAGGGGGACGCCACCGCAGGGCCACGTTGGGCACCTGGAACACGTTCTCCCGCCGATCGATCTCGAATTGGACGTTCGCCGTCAGATAGGGGAACAGCTTCAGATCGGCATTGTCGGTGGCCACGACCACCGTGTAGATCACCACGTTCTGCGTCGTGTTGGCGTTCATGCGGACCTGGGCCACCTTGCCGTAAAACGTCTCGCCCGGGTAGGCGTCGACGGTGAAATGCACGGGCATGTCGGGATGGATGTTGCCGATGTCCGCCTCGTTGACCTGGGCCCAGACCTGCATGCGCCGGAGGTCCTTGGCGATCAAAAACAGGCTGGGTGCGTTGAGGCTGGCGACGACCGTCTGGCCGACGTTCACGCGGCGATCGATGATCGTGCCATCGACGGGCGACTTGATGGTCGTATAGCCGAGGTTGGTCTCGGCCAGGCGCAGGGCGGCCTCGTTCTGTTTGATCGTGGCCTTGCTGACATTCACGGTCGCCTCGGCCGCGCGGCGATTGGCCCGAGCCAGATCGTAGTCGGTGCCGGCGATGGCCTGCGAGGGGAGAAGTTCCTCCGCCCGCTTCCACTCCTGCTCGGCCTGCTCGAGCTTGGCCTGGGCCTGGGCCAGATCGGCCTGCGACCGCAAGAGCAAGGCCTTTGCCTGGTCGACCTGGGCCTGGTACACGGAGTCGTCGATCAACGCCAGCACCGTGCCTTGCTTGACCACCGAGTTGTAGTCGATCGACTTCTCGGGATGCTGCGGGTCGCGACCGAGGGAGTTGATCTTACCGGCCACCTGGGCGCCGACGTCGACGAGGTCTTCCGGCTCGACGGTGCCGGTGGCGCCGATCGTTGCCAGGACGTCGCCCCGTTTGATCGTCGCCGTGCGGAAACTCGTCGTCGGCTCGTCGGAAAGATGCGTGGCGTAGTACCACGCCCCGCTCACGATAAGACCGATCGTCAACAGAAACAGAACTGCGGCTTTCATCCAAACGCCCTCAAGGAGGACCGAGAATCAACTTGTCCGACAAATCGGTTGCCGCCCCGCCCACGAGAACACTGGCCCCTAACCCGTTTTGTCGGCCGCCGGGGGATTGGCGGCAACCGACGCGGCCATGAGCGATTCCAGCGCCGCGAGCACTTCCTGGCGGGCCGTCGCCGAAAGCTGCCCCAACGCGCCCGCGACCCGCTGGATGCGGGCCTCTTCCCGGCGCCGCATCATCTTCTCACCACGGTCGGTCAGCTGCAGCTGCCGGATCCGCCGATCGGATTCCGCGGCCACCCGCTGCACCAGCCGCCCCCGTTCGAGCCGGTCGGCCAGCTGCGTCATCGCGCTGACCGAGATGCCCAACTCCCGGCTGATCGCCGACATCGGCCTCGGCCCGCCCAGCAGGATCGCGCAGACCCGCAGTTGAGCCAGCGGCAACTCGGCCACCGGATCCTTGTCAAACGTGAACAGCTTCCGCATCAGCCGCGGCAAGAGGTCGGCAATCGCCGTTGCCTGCTCGGCCTTCAGGGTCTCTTTGGTCATTCGCGTCGTGCGGCAATTCGCCATTGGTTCCCACCCACAAGCGGCCTTGACCCACGGAATGCGTTCGCGTCACCTAGGTACTTAATGTAACTGTAGTATTTAGGCTAATCAAGGACCAGCCCTGGGGCTTCTCCCCGAATTGAGCCGGTTCCGCCAGCCGCCCCCCCCCACAAAAAGAGTATGCCGTCCCACGACCGCGCCGTGGGACGGCATGCCAATTAAAGGTAGGGCGGTGGCG
>JBDKTH010000411.1:0-3240 GCA_039680305.1 Thermoguttaceae bacterium
AAGGCGATCCAGATGGCTCGATCATATTCTTCTCACACGAATCCAGGATAACGAGTCGCCGCCAGAATCCGCTCGATGAGCGGGGATTGGCAGAGTCTGGGCGATTGGCTGCCCTTGCCATAGCCAAACGAGGGGGCTCTGCCACGGCGACAAAGACACCCATAAGAATCCTACGCTACTGCACTGCCATTCGTGTGAGCGGTGGCAAGAAATCGGAAAGATGGGACCAGCCTAACGCGTCGGGCGGGGTGCCTCCAAGAACGAAGAAACCCGCTACAGGCGTGGCGTCTGCAACGGGTTGATCGGTTTCTTTCCCCTTTCTGGAGGGGAAGTGGGCGTTACTGGACGCAAGGCAAGCTCCGTAACGTCTTGCCAGATAAGGGACTTAGGGAAAACGACTGCGGTGCCCGGTGCAAAATCCGGTGCAGTTGATGCGCGGGGCCCCGCAGTAGATGAAGACCTGATGTTCGTTGCCGCTGCATGGCCCGATCTGCCTCAAGAGTTGCGCCAGCGGATCGTAGGGATGGTCCAGGCAGCCGCCACGCTGGAGAACGGGCCATAGTCATCGGCCTGCAATGGGCCACGTGATATCGCTAGACGCCCTCACTCTACGAGGAGATCGCTTCTCACTCCCTACGCCCGACGCGGACACCGGATGCCCAACACCGCGGGCCGGCCTGCGGAACTGTCCACCGAGCTGCGAGGCGATTCCAGAAAGCCCCGTCGAACGCCGCGGCCGGTCGGCCTGGGGCCCAACCTCACTCGGACAACGTGACCCGCCGGGCCGCTCACCACATGCCGTTGACCATCTTCAGCGTCTCTTCCACGAGCACCTGGCCGCCTTCGGGCCCGACCGTATTGCTCTGGATGACCGCGCCGTATCCGCCACCCTTGACGGCCCGCTCGGAGGGGAGGTACGTTCCGCCGCCGTTCGCCAACTGGACAACGAACGTCAAATTCGCCTTGCTCCGCGCCTTCATCTGGATGCCGAAGTCGGTGTAAAGCTCAAAGGCGTTGGTGCAGATCACGGCATCGCCAATTCTCAAGACGTTCACCGGCGTGGCAAACAGGGGATGCGGATTCCGGGCCAGCTTCTCGTAGCGGGCAGCAATCCGCGAGTTCCAGTTCCCCATTCCCCGCGCCCCGCTGTCGCCCGTCTCTTTGGCTCGCTTCAAGAGCCTTTCCGCTTCCGCCTTGCAGGACTTGTATTCCGCCTCCGTGACAAGCCGCTCGGGCAATTCTAGGACCTTGGCCTGATGCTTCACGACAACGTCGGCGGACTTGGCGTTTTTCACGACCTCGTGGGCTTCCTCAACCCCATGAATGACGCGCCGGGCGATTTCCTGATTCCGGCTGAGCTCGCGCAACTCTCGCATCCGATCGTCCGCCGCCTGCCGATAACGCAAATGGGGCGAAAGATCCCCGGCGGCGCCGCAAAGCCCGACCACGACCACGTCCTTCCCATGCGCCTTGTGCAGGCCCTTGCGGACCTCGCCCCAGTAGTCCGCGTCGATCGTCATGCTGTGTTCCACTTCTTGCGACGGGCAGGAGACGTTGACGAGGATCGCCAGAAGCTGGTCCTTCATGTCCCAGAAGAACATGCTGTTGACGTCGTGGTCTTCCACCCCTTCGATCGAACGGAAGTTGGGGGCGTTCGTTTTCCCATACATCACGGCAGTGCCATCCGCATAGACTGCGCGGCGATTATACGCAACCACCGCGTGTCCGAGCCCATAGGAGAACTTCGCCGGCCGGCGATTCTTCCACGCCTCCACGGCGGCCGCCGCGATCTTGCTGGCCGCAAAGGCATTGTATTTCGACGGTTGCATGACGTTCGGATCGTCCGAGGTATACTGGCCGTCCGTCTGGCAGGGTGCGGAATGGGTATGCGTCGCTGCGATGATAACTTTGCCGAAATCGACCTGGGGCAGGGCCTTGCCCATTGCTTCCTTGAAGACGTTGAAGAATGGCTTCTGAATGACGACCGTGTCCATACTGATCACAATCGCCTGCTCGAGGACTTTGTCGCCGTCGCGCGACTCCAGAGCCAGAACGTTGGCCGTTATGGGACAGGACACGCCCCGGGAGACGCGGGCGCCGAATTGCCCGGAGAGAAACACGGGCTGATCGGGAGTGATGTCGCACGAGACGGCGCCGACATGGAGCGTTGCGGCACTAGCATGCGTCGCAACACAAACAGCAACGACCGCCAGGAAAGCAAGCAAGGTGCACCGTACGGCGCTCATGACAGAACCCTTCTCTTCTTCGAAGTTGAGATCAGGAAATGGTTTTCAAGCCTGGCTGGTTGAGGGCGAAGGAAGGCTCTCTTGCGGCCGGGCTTGCGACGCGACCGCACTCGGGCAACGTGATCCGCCGGATCGCTCACCACATGCCGTTGAGGATCTTCAGCGTCTCTTCGACGAGCACCTGGCCGCCTTCGGGGCCGACCACGTTGCTCTGAATGACTGCACCGTATCCGCCACCTTTGACGGCGCGCTCCGAGGGGAGGTACGTTCCGCTGGAACGGTACTCCCAATCCGCCTTCTCGCTTTGCGTCGCATTGTCGGCCGGCTGAGATTCTGCGGCTCCATTGGCCAATTGGACGACAAAGGTCTGAACCGCCTTGGACCGGGCCTTCATCTGGATCGCAAAATCGGTGTAGAGCTCGAACTGATTCGTGCAGAGGACCGCGTCGCCGATACGCAGAACGTTGATGGGCGTCGATAGCCTCGGATGGGGATTCGTTTTCAGCTTCTCATATCGGGCGACGATTCGGGCATTCCAGTTTCCTCGACCGTCGCCGGGGCTGGCCTTCAATCGCTCCGCTTCGGCTTTGCACGATTGGTATTCCGCCTCGGTGACGATGCGTTCGGGAAGGTCGATGACCGCGTGGCGGTGCTTCAGCACCACGTTCTCCTCTTTGGCGTTCTGGACGACCTCGTAGGCCTCGTCGACCCCGTGGACGATTCGCCGAGCGATCTCCTGCAAGCGGTCCAGCTTCCGAAGGCCGGTCATGCGATCGTCGGCGGCCCGGCGATAGCGCAGATGCGGCGACTGGTCCCCGGCCGCTCCGCAAAGCGGGACGACCGTAACGGCCTGGCCATACTTCTCTTTGAGCAGTTTCCGGGTCGGGCCCCAGAAGTCGGAAGAAAGGAGGCGGTTCGCTTCGACCTCCTGCGACGGGCAGGACACGTTGACCACCATGGCCAGCAAGGTGTTGTTCCTGTCCCAGAAGAACAT
>JBDKTH010000320.1:0-5498 GCA_039680305.1 Thermoguttaceae bacterium
GCCACCACATCGTGCGGATCGCGCACATACTTGTCGGCCAACTGGCTCACATGGACCAGGCCGCTATCATGCATCCCGATATCGACAAACGCACCAAAATCGACCACGTTGAGCACCGTGCCGGTCAACTCCATGCCCGGGGTCAGATCTTCCAGCTTGATGATCCCGTGCTTGAAGATCGGCGCGGGCAAGTCTTCACGCGGATCGCGGCCCGGCCGGGCCAACTGGGCGAGGATGTCCTTCAAGAGCAACTCGCCCACCTGCAACTCGGCGGCCAACGCCGGCACGTCCAGCTTGCCGATCTGCTCGGCCAGACTGGCGAGCGTTTCCTTCGACGTCAGGTCGGCGGGCCCGCGGCCAAGCTTCTCCAAGATTCGCGTGGCGACTTCATAGCTTTCCGGGTGGATCCAGGTGGCATCCAGGGGATTCTCGCCGCCGACGATCTTCAAGAACCCGGCCGCCTGGACAAACGTCGCCTCGCCGAAGCCGACCACCTCTTTGACCTGCTCGCGCGTCCGGAACGGGCCGCCCTGCAAGCGCTGCTCGTAGACCCGCCGGGCGGTCAACTGGTTCAAGCCCGAAACGTAACGCAACAGCGCCGGGCTGGCCGTGTTCACGTCCACGCCCACGTAGTTGACGCACGATTCCACAACGCCATCCAACGAGGTGCACAAGTGCTTCGCCTTGACGTCGTGCTGGTAGAGTCCCACGCCGATGTTCGCCGGGTCGATCTTGACCAGTTCGCTCAACGGGTCCTGGAGCCGCCGGCCGATCGAAATCGCCCCGCGCATCGAGGCGTCGAAATTCGGCAGTTCGTCGCGACCGACCCGACTGGTCGAATAGACGCTGGCGCCCGCCTCGTTGACGATCACGTAGCAGACGCGATCCTTCAGCTCATCGCTGCTGATCAATTCGGCAAAGAAGTCCTCCGTCTCCCGGCAGGCTGTGCCGTTGCCGATCGCCACCACCGACAACTGGTGGCGGTCGATCAGGTCGCGGACGATCTTCTGGGCTTCTGGCCGCCGCTCGGGGTTGCCGATCAGGTAGATCACGGCATGGTCGAGCAGGTTGCCGAACTCATCCAGCGCCGCCAGCTTGCAGCCGCTCTTGAACCCGGGGTCCACGGCCAGGATGCGGCGATTGCGGACCGGCGGCTGGACGAGCAGCTTGCGGAGGTTCTTGGCAAACACCTCAACGGCGTGCGTTTCCGCCCGCTCGGTCAACTCGCGACGTACATCGCGTTCCAGGCTGGGCAGGATCAGCCGCGTCAGGGCGTCGCGGGCGCAGCCGCGGAGGAAGTCGGCATGCGGATGCTCGGCCGGCACGCACACCTCGTCCACCGCCTTGTACATCGCCTCCAGGTCGCATTCCAACCGCACGCGCAGGACCTTGGCCCGCTCGCCGCGGTTGATCGCCAGCACGCGATGCGGCGGGATCTTGCGGATTTCCTCGCTGTAGTTGAAGTAGTCGCTGAAGGCCTTTTGCTTCTTTTCCTCGGCCTTCCTCTTCTTCAACTCCTTCTTGGCCCGCTTCTGTTCGTTCCGGGCCTGCTTCTGCCGCGACGCCTTGGTGGCGGCCGGCGCGTCGTTAGCCGCTTGCGGCTTTGCCGGCGTCTCGTTGGCCGCTTGCGCCTCGGCCGGCGTCGAAGTCTCAGTCGGCGTAGACGACTCCGCCGCGACGGACGTTTCGGCTGGCACATCTCCCGCGGGTGTGCCTTCTGCCTGGGGCGGCGGCTCGACGACTTCCACCAACGGCGTGATCGACTCCTCGGCCAACGGCGCGGCAGTCTCCGCTGGCGGGACACTCTCGTCAACCGGCGAGGAAGGCGAGGGAACCTCGGCGACGACTTCCGCCGCCGGCGTGTCAGCGACAGCAGGCTCGCTCGGCGCGGGAGACAGTTCGACAGGCTTCTCCTCCGCCTTCGCTTCGACAGGCGCCTTTTCCGCAACAGGTTTGGCCTCTGGCGCGATATGGCTGCTGATCAGCTTGCCAGTCCGCTGGAGGATCTCCCGCAATCGCTGCCGCAGTTCGGCCGATTCGCTGAACTGCTCGGCCAGGATGTGGCCGGCCCCCAAAAGCGCATCGGCGCCCGAGGGAACCTGACGATCGGGATTCGCGAAATCGGCGGCCCGGCGATCCAGATCGCTGGCGGCCGGATCGGCGGTGAGGATCTCCGTGGCCAGTGACTCCAGGCCGCGCGAGCGGGCCGTCGTGGCCAGCGTCTGCTTCTTGGGCTTGTACGGCAAATACAAGTCTTCCAGACGCTTGGTCGTACTGGCTCCCTGGATCTGCTTGGCCAGTTGTTCGGTGAGTTTGCCTTGCGTCTCGATGGAGCGAAGGATCGTCTGCTTCCGTTCGACCAGCAGACGCATCTTGGTCAACCGCGCCTGGATCTGCCGGATCTGCTCTTCGTCGAGCCCTCCGGTCTGATCTTTCCGGTAGCGTGTGATGAACGGAACGGTGTTCCCCTCATCCAACAGTTCCAGAACCGCTTCGATTTGTCGCAGCGGGATCCCAAGGCCACGAGCCAGATGCCGCAGATTGATGGTTACGGGATCGCCCATAAATGATTGGCAGGCGTCAACCGTTGGTTGACGCAAATTTCAGGAGGATAAAGGCTTAGTGAAATCGCACTGTAGGCAATTCCGAGGAAGCTGTCAAGCGACCGGCCCCGTGGATCCTCTACAAACTCCCTGACGGTGCTATGCATAACATCGGACACACGACTCGCACCGCGTCAGCGTTGTTCTCGGGAAAACGCTTATTTTCGGACAAATTCACCAAATCCACAAGGCACCTGCAGCCGATACAACAGGAGGTTTTACCTCAAGCAAGGGAGTGGCATGCCATGAGTCGAATCCCTCTTCGAATCTACAACGGCCCTCAAGACGACTCGGCTGGCATGAACGTGGCTGAAGCCAAGGACGCCCGCCAAACCGTCACCGTGAGCCTAAGTGAAGTTCTCCCTCTATTGGCAGAGGCAGTGAAATCCGACCGGACCTGGTTACACGACTTCGAAAACGACGAAGTGACCATCTCGATGGACCTTTACGAAGTCATCCTGGCTTACCAGTTTTATCGCCGCCCATCCGCCTGAACTCTCAAATCGCCAATTGTCTACCCGTTGGCTATGGCGAAGGGGCAAGGAGAGTCATACTCCTACGGATGGGTTTCTATTGGCATCATCGCGGTAGCCAAAGCCTCCCCTCGGGTGGTATGAATTGGCCAAAGGCTGTTTAGCCGAGTCGTCTCCAGTACCTCTGCACAGAACGGCTGCACGCCGCAAAGCACCATGGTGCCGTTGCGCGATTTGAGCCGTTTCCAGGCACGGACGAGCAACTCGATGAAGCTGGAACCGATATAGGCCGTCTGCCTCAGGTCGAGAACCAGCCGTGGAGGCTCGGCGTGAGTCGCCTCGCTGAGCAGCAGCCCCCCAAATTCCATGAGTGCCGCCTGATCGAGCGACTCGTAGCGCGGGCCCAACTCGATGACGGTGACTCCTCGCTGGTCGATGACCCGATTCATAGTCTCGCGCCTCTGCCAGCCCCCTGGTTATTTCTGGACGGGTTCTTATTGACAGGCACTCATGACTTTACGCCGGTCGCTCGGGGTTGACAATCCACCCAATTGGTGCCCCTCTTGGTGAGCTCAATCGCCGGCTTGGCGGAACAATTATAATGACTTCCGTCACGTCTGCGAAATCATCGAGGTCACCGTGAGTGCATCTGAGCCCGACAAATCGCCAGCGATCGAATCATCTTCTCGGGGAGAACCGAACGGTCAAGTGGGGCGGGGAGCCGAAGGCCACATCGCCGCCGTGCCCGCAGCCCGTGCGGCTCGCCTCGCCCCGCCGGAACACATCGCCGATCTGATCACCCAGATCAAGGAGTCGGCCGACAAGTTGGCCGGGGACAACACCAGTCGGGGCGACCTGAAAATCCTCAGTCGCACGCTCAAAGAGCTGCGTTACGCCTTTAAGGTCTTCTCGCCCTATCGGACCTGCCGCAAGGTGACGGTCTTCGGTTCGGCCCGGACCCCGCCCGAAGATCCCGGTTTTCAACAGGCCGTGCAGTTTGGCCGGGCGATGGCCGAACAGGGGTGGTTGGTTGTGACCGGCGCGGCCAACGGGATCATGGAGGCGGGCCATATCGGAGCCGGCCGCGAGCACTCGATGGGACTGAATATCATGCTTCCCTTCGAGCAAATGTCCAATTCGGTGATCGCCGGCGATCCCAAGCTGGTGCACATGAAGTATTTCTTCACCCGGAAGCTGATGTTCGTCAAAGAGAGCCACGCCATGTGCTTGTTCCCGGGCGGGTTTGGCACCTTGGACGAAGGGCTGGAGGTGCTTACCCTGCTACAGACCGGGAAACGCGAGATGGTCCCGGTCGTCTTTCTCGACGCGCCCGGCGGCGACTACTGGACTCAATTCCAGCAGTTCATCACCGACAAGCTCCTTGCCCGCGGCATGATCGGCTCGGAAGACCTGTCGCTCTATAAGCTGACCGACAGCGTTGACGAAGCGGTCGAGGAGATTCTCGGCTTCTTCCGGGTCTATCAGGGCATGCGGTACGTGCGTAATCAGCTAGTCCTCCGACTCAGCCAAGCGCCCAGCCCGGAGCTGCTCGAGCAACTGAACACGTACTTCGCCGATATCCTGGTCAGCGGACAATTCACGGTCGCGGGGCCGCTCCCCGAAGAGCGAGACGAGCCGGACCTGGCCGATCTGCCTCGCCTGGTCTTCCATTTCAATCGCCGGGCGTTCGGCCGGCTGCGACAGTTAATCGACTGCCTGAACCGCGGAAGCGTTGAGCAGCGAGAGCGCGTGGCCATGGGGGGCGACGAGTGTCGGGTCCCGCCGATTCAGTGACGGCGTCTTTCGACCTCGCGGACCATTGAGGCCGAAACGGGGGCCACCGCGCGTGTCGCTCCCCCCTGCCCCGAATCTCTTGCCAACCGTGCCGTCCCCCCAAGAGACGCTCTCGTCCGGAAAATCGGAGAGTTGTTGGCGAAAAACGCCAATCCCCACCGCCGCCCTTTGTCCTTTCCAAATCTGCCGCGTCAGATCGTGTTGAAATTGGGCCAGCCGTTGTGCTAGGCTGATTCCTGGCAGCCCAAAAAGGCGAGCCGCTTGGATCTTTGACAATTGACGCTTTCGACAAGTGGCCCTCGCGCTTCAGCGTACGGCCGTCCGGCCCGACTCAAACACCGCTTGGCGGCTGCGCGCAGGGCCCATGCTCCGCGTAGAGCACGGGCCAGGGACTTCCGGACCACGGAAACCATGCGGGGGGAGGTAAACATAGGTGGCACAGGCTGCGCCGAAATAAGTAGACACCCATGAATTATGCAACACACCCCCACTTTCGGGTTGGTTCACTTGCGTCTTTTCGCCTGGCCTTGATCGTAACCTTGCCAACTGCTAGCAGGGCCAGCTTCTTGAATGGCACCCAGGTTTGGGGATTCAATGGTTGTTAGCCAAATCCATTGAAGGAGCCCCA
>JBDKTH010000074.1:0-5897 GCA_039680305.1 Thermoguttaceae bacterium
CCCCTCTACCCTTCCTCTTGAGAGAGGCCATACTTGCGGATCAGGGCGTGGAGATTGGTCCGCTGGATGCCAATCTCTTCCGCCGCCTTACTGACATTGCCGGCGTGACGCTGAAGCGTCTCCGTAAGGAATCGCCGTTCGAGGTCCTCCACGGCCGCATCGCGAACCTGCTGCTTCAGCTTCTTGAACTCCTCCCAGCTGTGAGGAAGCTGACTGACGAAGCCGGTCGTGGGGGTCTGGCGGATTTCTGCGGGCAGGTGATGCAGTTCGATCCGGTCGCGATCGCAGAGGATTGCCATCCGTTCCACGATGTTGCGCAATTCGCGGACGTTCCCTGGCCAAGCGTAACTCTCCATCTGGGCCATGGCTTCGGGAGTAAAACCCTTCACCTCGACCTCCAGCTTGCGGCAGAAGCGTTCCAAAAATGTCATGGCCAATAGTGGGATATCGCCTTTGCGCTCGCGGAGCGGAGGGAGGAAGATCGGCACGACGTTCAGCCGATAGTAGAGGTCTTCCCGGAACCCCCCTTCCTTGACCATCTCGCTCAGGTCGCGGTTCGTAGCGGCGATCAGGCGAATGTCGACCTCGCGCTCGGTCGTGTCGCCGACCTTTTTCACATGTCTGGTTTCCAAAACTCGCAGCAGCTTGCCTTGGGTCTCCATGCTCAGGTTGGCAACCTCGTCGAGGAACAAGGTCCCCTTTTGGGCTGCTTCGAAGAGCCCCTGCTTCGTGGCGATGGCCCCGGAAAACGAGCCTTTGACATGACCAAACAGCTCGCTTTCCAAGAGCGTGGGAGCCAGGGCACTGCAATCGCAGGCCAACAGCGAGACCTCCTTGCGGCGGCTCAAGCGGTGGATGGCCCGCACGACCATCTCCTTGCCCGTGCCGCTTTCTCCGGTGATCAGCACCGTGCCGTCGGTCGGGGCGACTCGCTTGATCAGGGCGAACACGTGCTCCATCGGCCGACTCTCGCCGATGATCCCCTCGAACCCGCGGTTGAGCTCCAACTCTTTGCGCAACAGCAGGTTCTCGCTCACCAGCGCCGAGCGTTCGGAGACCTTCTTGAGGACCATCTTCAACTGGTCCGGGGAGAAGGGCTTGCTCAGATAGTCGGCCGCCCCCTGCTTCATCGCTTCGACGGCCGATTCGACCGTCGAATGGCCGGTGATGATGATCACCTCGGAAGATACGCCCGAGGCCTTGATCTGTCCAAGGACTTCCATGCCGGTCATGCCGGGCATCATCAGGTCGAGGAAGACCACGTCGAACGCGCCGGACAAGGCCGCCTTGAGACCCAGCTGGGGGTCTTGATAGACCTCGATCTCGTGCCCTTCCGGGGTGAGGATGCGGCGGCAGCTCAGGCCAACCACCGGCTCGTCGTCAATTACCAGGATTCGTTGCTGCATCGGGGTTCTCAAGCGGCCTGTTGGTCATCGCCGGCAGCGTGACCGTAAATGTTGTTCCCTTACCCTCTTCGCTCTCAAACTCCAGCGTGCCGCCGTGCTGCTGGATAATCCCGTAGGTCACGCTCAATCCCAAGCCCGTGCCCTTGCCCACCGGTTTGGTCGTAAAGAAGGGCTCAAAGATCTGGTCGTAGTGCTCTTTCTTGATGCCGCAGCCGGTGTCGGTCAACTTCAGCACAGCCTTGCCGTCCTGGGCAGACGTGAGAATTGTGAGTGTACCACCCGTGGGCATGGCTTCACAGGCATTCAACGAGAGATTCAGCAAGACCTGTTGGAGTTGGTTCATGTCGCCTTCGACCTCGGGCAGGTCGTTGGCCAGCGATTCGTCGATGACGATCCGGTCGAACAGCTTCTGGTTGCGGATCAGGCGGATGGTTCGCTGAATCACATCGTTGATGTTGAGCGGCTCCTTGACCACGGCCCGCTCGCGCGCGAAATCGAGCAGTCCCTTGACGATCTCGGCCGCCCGCGTGGTTTCGCGGATGATCAGGTCCAGGTCTTCCTGGTCCTGGTCGTCCATGTTCGACTTTTCCCGCAGCAAGTGGGCAAACGTGAGCACGCCAGTCAGGGGATTGTTGATCTCGTGGGCCACCCCGGCGGCCAAGCGGCCGAGCGAGGCCAGTTTCTCGCTCCGGCCGATCTGCCGGCGGGTGGCCGCTTTGAGCTTCTGTTCGCGTTCGGCCACGGCGTCGGCCATCTGATCGATCGCCTGGCACAGAACGCCGATTTCGCCGGGCGGGCGAATGCCGACGCGGGCGTCGATGTCGCCTCCGACGACCCGCTGGGCCATGGCGATGATCCGCCCGACCGGCCGCAGCACCAGTTCCACCATGAAGAAAACCAGCAGCAGGCTGGCCAACGTGGCGACGAGCACCATCGCCAGCACGACCGCCGTGACCGTATTCTGCTTGTGTACGAACGGGGCCTGTAAGAGTCCCACATACAGGGCGCCGATGATCTTGTCGTTGGGGTCGCGGATCGGGCCGTAGGCCGTGATGTACCAATCGTCGATAACCAGGGCGGGGCGGGCCCAGACGTCCCCTTCGACCAGGACCTTGTCGTAAACCTCCTTGCTCAGTCGGGTTCCCACGGCCCGGGTGCCGTCCTTGCGAATCACATTCGTGGCGATCCGCAGGTCGCCTTGAAACAGGGTCACGGTGCCGACCGGACCGGCCTGATAGAGGTGCGAGGGAAAGACCTCGTTGCGGATCCGGTCGACCATCTCGTAGCGGCGATTAAGCAGGTTCCCCCCGTACAGAATGCCGAGGAGTTGCCCCTGGGCATCGACCAGGGGGACGGCGGCGGCCGCGACCATGCCGCTGTTGCGGGCCTTCTCTTCCGTGGGATGCGCGGCGGGGGTGGGGCGTAGCTCAAAGCTGGCCTGCGTCGCCAGGTTACCACCTTCAGCGACCAGTTCCGGGGCCGAAAGGATGAACGTTCCCGTTGTCGGCTGCTTTTCCCGCAAGGCCTTGGCAATCAGCGGATTCGCCGACAGGTCGTCTCCAGTCCGGTCCGCCTCGCGTGCCCGGCGGAGTACCCGGCCCTGCGGATCAACCACCGAGATCAGGTCCAGGTGGCTGGTCTGCTGGAGTTGCCGGAGGATCGAGCCGAGTTCGGCATGATCGTTCTGGCTGATGGCCGCGGCCAGGGCTCGGCCTTGGCCGGCGGCCTGGAGGAACGTGGCGGTGTTCTGAATATGGCTGTCATACATCGCCCGGGCCGAGTTGAGGTCCAAGCGGAC
The DNA here is from genome assembly GCA_039680305.1 of Thermoguttaceae bacterium. Taxonomy (GTDB): domain Bacteria; phylum Planctomycetota; class Planctomycetia; order Pirellulales; family Thermoguttaceae; genus JBDKTH01. Next base: position 3,205 of record JBDKTH010000074.1, read on the forward strand.
CCGCGTTTGCACCTCGTTGAGCCAAACGCCCTGCAAATACTCGACCGCGACCAGCGAAAGAATCGCGTTGGCCACGAGAATCACGGCAATCGAGCCCATGGTCAACTTGAGCCGAATTGTCATCTTCGGAGCTCCCTTGGGCCCATTTCAGGAGGCGATCAGATCGGCCGTGGCTTCATACAGTGTATGCTACGATCATACACTCCGCGGCCCCCAAACACAATGGTACGCGGCGCCGGACCGATTGGGGCCCGCTGACCGGTGCTCGAAACGAAACCCGAGGATTTCCCCAGGAAATGCTATGCTTCGCCTGGGGCGACCACGATACAAGTCACCACCCGGCTCCGTCGGCGGCGTCTGCCGACACCGTAGTCGGGTGGGGGTTCCGGCTCTGGCATGAATGTTGCATTCATTAGTGGCCGAGTCATGCCAGGCGCGTGAAAGAGGGGACGGGGTTTCTTTCCTCGAAGCCCCTAGGCGAAATCGGATCCGTTCAAGACAATCTCTTGGAGAGAGTCCCCGCCCCTTTTTTCATTTCGCCCTCGTCTTCACGCGCGGCCGAATTTCAGGAGACATGCAGTGATCGCACCCGATGTTGATGCAATTCTCCAGCAGCACCCCAATGCGAAACGCGACGCTCTGATTCCGATCCTCCAGGAAGTCCAGGACCGGTTGGGATATCTCTCGCGCGAAGCGGTGGCGCAGATCAGTCAGCACCTGCGTTTGCCGGCCAGCAAGATCTACGGGGTCGCGACCTTCTACAACCAGTTTCGGTTCCAGCCCCAGGGACGCTTCCACGTCCAGGTCTGCCGCGGAACGGCCTGCCACGTGAAGGGCTCGGCGGGGATCCTCGACGCGATCAAGCGGGAACTGAAGATCGAACCGGGGCAGACTGCCCGCGACGGCATGTTCAGCCTCGAAGTCGTGGCCTGCATTGGCGCCTGCGGCTTAGCGCCGGTGATCTGCGTCAACGGCGAGTTCCACGCCAGCATGACAACCAAGAAAGTCAGCAAGATTCTCGACCTCTATCGCAGAAAGGCGGCCGAAGATGACGGCAGCAAAGAAGTCTGAGCACCCGGACGCCGCCGGCTCGAACTCCACGGTGGCCTACTCGACCTATCCCGAACTCCTCGCCTGGATCCTGGACGCCAACGGGCCCCAGGATCCGGCGCAACGCCAGCAGCGCGAGCAGCGTCTCGCCGAACTCCGCCGTGAAGCCCTGGTGCGCCCCGTGATCTACGTGGGGGCGGGCACCTGCGGCCTCGGCGCCGGCGCTCAGGCGACGCTTGACGCGATCCGTGCCTATCTCGACTCCCATGAAATCAAGGCCGACGTGATCAAGGTCGGCTGCATCGGCTTTTGCGCGGCCGAACCGCTGGTCGACATCCAACTCCCCGGCCGGACCCGCTTGAGCTACAAGCACGTGACCGCCGAAGAGGTGAACCGGGTGCTGGACGCGGCCTTCGCCGGCGAGGTCGTCGACGAACTCGTGCTGCTGCAGCACCGCGGCGCCAACCTCCAGCCGTGGGACGACGTGCCCTTCCTCGACGAGCATCCGTTCTTCGCCCCCCAGACCCGCTGGGTCCTGGCCAACTGCGGCGTGATCGACCCGTCGCAGATCGACGAATACATGGCCTACGGCGGCTACAAGGCGCTGGCCAAGACGCTCCGTGAGCTGAAGCCCGAGCAGGTCTGCGACATGGTCGAGCTCAGCGGTCTCCGCGGACGCGGCGGCGGCGGGTTCCCCACCGGCAAGAAGTGGAAATTCGCCCGGCAGACCCCGGGCGGTCAGAAATACCTGATCTGCAACGCCGACGAGGGTGACCCCGGCGCGTTCATGGACCGGGCCGTGATCGAAGGCGACCCGCACCGCCTCGTCGAAGGCATGGCGATCGCCGCCTACGCGATCGGCGCCTCGAAGGCCTACGTCTACATCCGGGCCGAGTACCCCTTGGCGATCAAGCGGCTCAAGGCGGCCATCGCCCAAGCCGAGGCCAACGGTCTGCTCGGCAAGAACATCTTGGGAAGCGATTTCGGCCTCGAAATCGTCATCAAGATGGGCGCCGGCGCGTTCGTCTGCGGCGAAGAGACGGCCTTGATCCACAGCATCGAGGGCCGCCGCGGCATGCCGCGTCCCCGCCCGCCGTTCCCGGCCGTCAGCGGTGCGTTCGGCAAGCCGACGATCATCAACAACGTCGAAACGCTGGCCAACATCCCGACGCTCGTGGCCAACGGCGCCGAGTGGTTCAGCGCCGTGGGCACCAAGACCAGCAAGGGCACGAAGGTCTTCGCCCTCTCCGGCAAGGTCAGCCGCACGGGCCTGGTCGAAGTGACCATGGGCACGAAGATGCGGCAGATCATCTTCGACATCGGCGGCGGCGTCCCCAATGGCAAGAAGTACAAGGCCGCCCAGATCGGCGGTCCCTCGGGCGGCTGCATCCCTGAGCAGCATCTCGACATCGAAATCGACTACGAGTCGCTCAAGACGGTCGGCGCGATGATGGGCTCCGGCGGTCTGGTGGTGATGGATGAAGAGACCTGCATGGTCGACGTGGCCAAGTTCTTCATGGACTTCATTCAGCGCGAGAGCTGCGGAAAGTGCATCCCCTGCCGCGAAGGCACACGGCGGATGCTGGAGATTCTGCAACGCATCACGCGCGGCCGGAAGAAAGAGCGCGGCATCGACGCCCTGG
>JBDKTH010001281.1:0-1656 GCA_039680305.1 Thermoguttaceae bacterium
ATGGCAAGACGACGGCCTGATGAATGCCGATGGTTGCCAACCCTGTTTCTCGGTCGCGGTCGACGCCCTCTTCCTGAAACTCAACCGTGGCGTCGCTCGCGGGCTGGTGGTCGATGACTCGACGAGTGCTGCGGTGTTGGGCACGGGCGACCTCGATCACGACCTGGTCGGCGGCCCGCGGATCGCCCTGCGGCGGACGCTTGCCACCGGACGAATCCTGGAGGTCTCCTACTTCGGCATCGACGAATGGGACCGTGCGGCGTCCGTCGCCAGCTCTCACGGCCTGAGTCTGCCCGGCGCGCTCGGCCCGGCCACGCAGGATTTCTCCGCCGCCCAGATCATGAACGCTTCCCTCACTTCCCGAATCAACAACGTCGAAGTCAATTTCATCCGGCCGACTGATCGCGAGGGGATCAACCTTCTGGCCGGTTTCCGCTATCTCAACCTGGACGAACGGTTCAACCTCGAATCGCTCAGCCAATTCGGCGGCACAAGCGACTACCGCGCCAACACGGCGAACAACCTGTTCGGCGGTCAAGTCGGAACGACCATGAATCGTCAATGGGGCGTCTTCGGCCTAGAAGTCCTGGGAAAGGTCGGCATCTTCGGCAACGACGCCCAACAGCGCACGTACATGACCGACCTCGACAGTACCAGCCTGCTGCGTGACGCCTACAACCGCAGTGGGCAAGTCGCCTTTGTCGGCGAGATCGGCATCAACGGCACGATCCAGTTCACCCGTTCGCTCTACTGCCGCGTCGGTTACGATCTGATCTGGGTGGAAGGCATCGCCCGGGCCACCGATCAACTCGACTTCACCAATACGGCGGCAAGCGGCACCGACCTGGTCAGCGACGGCGGGGCATTCCTCCACGGCTTCAACTTCGGCGTGGAAGCCCGCTGGTAAACACCGAGTCCCTTTCCCTCGGGAAGAGGGTTAGGGTGAGGGGAATTGCCATTGATATTCCGTCGCCAACTCCCCTCACCCCACTTTCCGGGAAAGCCCTGCGAAACAGCCGTCTAGCTGTTCTTCGCGACCCACGAGTCGACATTCGCCAAAGTCCACGGCTCGCGCTGCTGGCGGCCGAGCATGCGATTGGCCTCGTCGTCGTTGACGAATCGTTCCGTCTCGGGGTCCCATTGCAGTTTTCGCCCCAAGAGCATGGCGATATTGCCGATGTGGGCGATCGTGATCGTGCGATGGCCGGTTTCGGCGGGGGCGTAGGTTCGCCCGCGTGACTTGATGCAGTCGAAGAAGTTCCGATACTCGCCACCGTTGCCAGAGGCGAGAGGCACGATCTCACTGGGCCGGTAGAGCTTGACCTTGTCGGGATCGATCGCCACGTCGAGGATCTCGCGCCGGCTCGCCTTGAGCGTCCCTCGCCACTTGTGCGTTTCCACCCAGCCGTCGGTCCCCTCGAACCGCACCCCAGGCTGCGAGGTGCGGCCGACCATCGGACCGTCGTGGCTCTGGCTGGGATCGAGCTCGCCCTGACCGGCCGAGACGGTCATCGTCACGCCATCCGCATACCGGTAATGGATTTCGAAGGTGGCGGCCGTGTTGTGCACCGCGTCGCGGGGCGGGAAGTCGCCCTTGCCTTCCACCTCCGTCGGCCCGGAGTCTTCTGAGTCATGGCCCCACTGGGCCAGGTCGCA
>JBDKTH010001334.1:0-5991 GCA_039680305.1 Thermoguttaceae bacterium
GGGCGGGACCGTCAATAGGATCTCGGCCTCAAGGGGCTGGGCTTCGGACGCCTCGTCGTCCGGCTGCGACTGCTCCACAAAGCGCCGACGCCTGCCGAAACGCCGGGCGACGAGCACGAAATACTGACAGCCCCAGAACGTGGCGACCACCAGGCTCGCCATCGCGGCGCTAAACGTCAGCCGATTCGGGACGCGGTGCCACACGTAGAGCAGGATCGCACCGGCCAGCAGCCCCAGGAACATGATCATCGCTTTGCTGGCCACGACGCGTCCTTGCACGCGGCGAGAGTGCCAATCGATGGCGTTCTGGGCCGAGAAATTGGCCACTTCCCGCATCGCCGTCAAATCGACATGCTTCTCCGGCGCCACGGCCCGGGGCGACATCTCGACCGGCTCTCGGCGTTTGGCCAACGTAGGCCGTGGACCAGACGCTTCCGTGTCCGACTCGATCGGAATCGTTTCCCGGGGAGGAGGGACGGGCTTGGCAGCCCGGGCCGAACGCCGCGACGATTCGGCAGCCCCTTCCCCTTCGTCCGCAGCGCCGCGAACCCGCTGGAGGAGCCGGGCCATGTAATCGTCGATCGACTCCTCGTCACCCTCATGCGCGGCGTGTGGGGGATTCTCTCGGGGAGAGAGCCCCATCCCCGCTCGCCCCCTGGCCGCGGGCTTTTCCGACTCTTGCGGCTCGTCGTCTTCGGGGAACACGGGCATGCTGCCCATCCGGCGAAGGATTTCGAGACTGCTCAGCGGCGCCTTGCCGGTTGGTTCCTCGTCTTCCGTCCGCTGGTCTGCTGACTCGCGATCGACGGCCACCGCCTCGTCCCGTTCAACTTCCCACTGATGCCGTTGTTCCTCCAACGCCTGCCTCGCCGCCTCAAGTTCCGCCTGATAGGCCTCCAGCTCTTCGCGCTGGCTGGCCAGTTCCTTTTCCCGTTCGTCGCATTCCGTCGCCCTTTGCTGGCCGTCTGCTTCGAGGGATTGCCGAAGCGTCGCCAGTTCGTCCTGCTGCGTCTGAAGTCTCTTCTCCGCGTCGGCACACTCGGCTTCCCAGCGTCGCTGCCGCTCCTCGATCGCTCGCTGCCGCCCTTCGAGCTCAGCCGCCCGCGCCTTCAGCTCTTCTCGCTGGGCGTGGAGCTCCGCCTCCGCGTTCGGCCGATCGCTTTCGTGCCGCCGGCGTTCTTCTTCCAACGATCCCCGCTGCGACTCCAGTTCAGCCGCCTGAACCTTCAGCTCTTCGCGCTGGGCACGAAGTTCCGCCTCCGCGTTCGACCGATCGCTCTCGGTCCGCCGGCGTTCTTCTTCCAACGATTCCCGCCGCGATTCCAATTCAGCCGCCCGGGCCTTCAGCTCTTCTCGTTGAGCGTGAAGCTCCGCCTCCGCGTTCGGCCGATCGCTTTCCTGCCGTCGGCGTTCTTCATCCAACGATCCCCGCTGCGATTCCACTTCGGCCGCCTGGGCCTTCAGCTCTTCGCGCCGGGCACGAAGCTCCGCCTCCGCGTTCGACCGATCGCTTTCATGCCGTCGGCGTTCTTCTTCCAACGATCCCCGATGCGACGCCAATTCGGCCGCCTGGGCCTTCAACTCTTCACGTTGGACACGAAGCTCCGCCTCCGCGTTCGACCGATCACTTTCATGCCGTCGGCGTTCTTCCTCCAGCGATTGTCGCTGAGCTTCCAATTCGGCCGTCTGGGCTTTCAACTCTTCACGTTGGACGCGAAGTTCCGCCTCCGCTTTCGGCCGATCGCTTTCATGCTGCTGGCGTTCTTCTTCCAGCGATTCCCGCCGAGTTTCCAATTCGGCCGCTTGGGCCTTCAGCGTTTCACGTTGGGCGCGAAGTTCCGCCTCCGCGTTTTCCCGCTGGACATCCCATCGCCGACGCTCGTCCGCCAAGGCCTGCTGCCGTGCGTCGAGTTCCGCTTCGAGGGCTTCCAGTGCGTCAAGTTGGCACCGCGATTCGGTCCCGTCGACCTCCCCGGTCTCGGGCTCCGCTGGAGTCGCCTCCCGGGCCTCTGAGCCTTCGGAAGCAAGGAGCGACTCGAGCACTTCGAATTCGAGCGGCCCGACACTCAGACGATCGCCGGGCTCCAACCGGGCCTCGGTGAAAGCATGCCCATTGAGCCGCGTATCGGGATGCCAGCGTCGGACCACCGTAGCTGAGGGACCTCGCACAATCAGGCAGTGGAGGGGACGAACACCCCGAGCGCGAAGCCGGAGCGTGCAGTTGGGGCCGGAGCCCAGAGTACACTTCTCCGACTGCAGACGCACGGTCTGGCCATGACGGCTGGTTCCACGAATTCGCAGAACCAAATCGCCCCGTCGGACCTCTTGACTGGAAGCAGTAGCAGTGCTGACCATGGTCGCCACAAATCCCCATGTTTCCTCCCCGCACCTCGGTGCACTGGGAGGCTTTGCCAAGTAAGGAAGACTTTCCGCATACTAAATCGCCTACAGGATTTAGCTTACGCTTGAGGGTGGGTCAAAGTAGGGGGTGGCGGGCCGCAACGCGACGACGAGGGATTGACGAAAAAGGGCTGTATATCTTTGCGGGTTTTGTCGATTATCCGATAGCGAAGTTTGGCCGGGGCGGCCCACGGAAAGTTGGGCAGGGTCGGGACGAGAGAGGCAAAGTGTCCTTCGCGGTGATCATCCGATCCCGCGGGAGCGGAGCTCCACCAAATCAAGGGACGGGCGGTGCCTAACCGGTTGATTAAGTGTGCCTTGTGGAGTAGCCTGTGAGGTCTTTCGGCAGATGGGGGAATCTTTCCGTTTTTTTGGAACCCCTGGGGCCGAGATGCGTACTATAGTTTGGTTGCTGCCTAAAAAAACGTTCAGGAACAGTAGGCAGCAGGTAACCCGTCAAGAGAGGCATCAAAGAGGGGGTTCGAATTCGGCTTACTGAGGGGGGGCACCATCCTTCAGCGCGGCCAGGATCGGACACCGAGGCGTGTGATCATGAAAAACCGCAAAGAAGCGATCCTGAACCAGCACCAGATCCTGCTCAAGCGTCGGGATGCCCTACGCAAGGCACTGGCTGGCGACCTCAGCCTGCTCAAGGAGTTGCGGGCTCAGACCAGCGGCGATGTTGTTGACGCCGCGTTGGATTCGGCCCAAGACGAGATCAGCTCCCAACTAGCCGAGGTCGAGAGCCGAGAGCTGTCGCGGATCGAGAATGCGCTGGAGCGCATGCGGCAGGGAGAATACGGCGTCTGCGAAGGGTGCGGCTGCAGCATCCCCATCGCACGCCTCAACGCCCTGCCCTACGCCACCCTGTGCATCAAGTGCCAGCGCGAATCGGAACGTGAGGGCTCCGGCGGTCGAGGCGACGTCGACTGGAGTCGGCTGCTGGAATCGGGCGCGGCAGACACTGATCTGTCGATCAATGACATCGAGCTGGACGTTTCTTGATTTCCAGCAATCCATCAGGTAGACTGCCTGGCAGGACCCGTCTGGCCATCGGTCAGCGGGTCCTGACTTCCCTCTCGCTCTCCAGGAGTCTTCCATGTTGCGTCGTCGCCCGCTTGGCCGTTCGCTTGGGTTGTCTCTGTTTTCACTCGGCCTGGCGTTCTCGTTTTCCTGCTTGATCGTCCCGCGGCCTGCGACGGCGCAAACCGCCGCGATCCAAGCCGCCATGGAACGCCTGGGGCCGGTGTCGCCGGAAAAACGCGAAGAGCTCTACCGCCAGTTGCGCACGCAGGCCGAGGTCTTAGAGACGCAATCCGCCGTCGTCAAAACGGTCGCCAAGCTCATCGGGCCGACGGTCGTCCACATTGAAGCCGAAGTCGCCGGGCGCACGGCCCTGCAGTTCGGCCACACCCGCCAGGTCGAAGAGGCCGGCTCGGGCGTGATCATCCAGTTGAAAGGCAAGATCTACATCCTCACCAGCCGCCATCTGATCAACGGCGCCACGCCGGGCAACATTAGCATTCGCCTGGCCGACGGACGCCGGATCCATCCGACCAAGGCCTGGGAGGATGCGGAAACCGATGTGGCCGTGATGGCCGTTTCCGCCCCCGATCTGATCACCGCTCCCTTAGGCGACAGCGACAAGCTCGACATCGGCGATTTCGTCCTGGCCGTGGGAAGCCCCTTCGGCCTGAGCCATTCCGTCACCTACGGGATCATCAGCGCCAAAGGACGCCGCGAACTCGACCTGGGCGACTCGGGCGTCCGACTGCAGGACTTCCTCCAGACCGACGCCGCCATCAACCCGGGCAATAGCGGCGGCCCGCTGATCAACCTCCGCGGCGAAGTCATCGGCATCAATACGGCCATCGCCAGCAATTCCGGGGGAAACGAAGGCATCGGGTTCGCCATCCCGATCAAGATGTTCATGGTCGTCGTCGAACAGCTGATCGAAAACGGCAAGGCCTCCCGGGCCTTCCTCGGCGTGACCTTGGATCAAGGCTTCGGCGCCGCCTCGGCCAGCGAACTGGGCCTGCCCCGCCCCATCGGCGCCCGCGTGACGCAAGTCACCCCCGACTCCCCCGCGATGACGGCCGGCTTGCAGGTGGGCGACGTCATCCTCCAGTTCACCAACACGCCGATCGAGGACGACAGCCACCTGGTCAACATGGTCAACCTGACCGAGATCGGCAAGGAAGTCAGCCTGACCGTCTACCGCACCCGCAAGACCTTCCAGGTCAAGGTCGCCGTCGGCGACCGCAGCCGCTTCTGAACGACGGTTCGCAAACTCCCCGTTTAGCCGGCGGGCTTGCCCGCCGTGTCCCGGCGCATAGTCTTGCGGTAGATTGCCCGGCGGCTAATCGATGGCTCTCTCCATCCTACGTGGCTGGACTAAATACTGTCCCCGGCGTCGCCTGCGCGGGCGGCCGCACTGTTCACCGCACGCACGATCTCCTCGGCCACTCGGTCGGTCTGCATGTCGACCGCCACTTCCATGTTGTAACGCCACGCCGGCACGCGGCGGCGATCGAAGACCGTCGCCCCGGTGGTTAAGTCGCCGGCAATCTCCACGTCTCCGGCCATCTCCTGCATCGTGAACAGTTCGGGATGGACGACCGACATCAACGCCACCGAGTCGTGCACATGAATCCCTTCCAGGCCGAACTGTTGGCGATAGGCGCGGAAGGCGGGCGGAAGGATCTTGTGCAGCAGCGCCCCGATAGCCGTCGATTCGCTGGGCAGCTTGTTGAACAGGTCGTAGGTCAGGGCGATCCGATTGGTCACGTCCAGCGGGATCAGCGTCTTCGTCGTGCGTGAGCGAAACACGGCCCGCGCCGACACGGGATCGCAATACATGTTGAACTCGGCCGCAGGCGTGATGTTGCCCGCGCCGGAGACGGTGCCGCCGGTCATCACGACCCGGCCGACCAGCGAGGCGAGTTCGGGGTCCCGTTTGAAGGCCCGGGCAATGTTGGTCAGCGGCCCGAGGGCCACGATCGTCACCTCCTCCGGCGCCGCCCGAACTTCATCGCAGATGATCTTCTCGGCCGGATGGAGCGACCGCAATTCGGCGACGCGAAGATTCACGCCCCCCAACCCGTCGATGCCATGCAAATGGCGTCCGTCGACCGGCAAACCGTTTTCCGGTTCCGCCCCGACCCCGACCCGAGGCAGCCGCGGAGGGTCGAGATGTTCGAGAATCGTCTGCACATTCCGAGCGGCCAACTGGGGCGCGACGTTCCCACCAACGGCCGTGACCGCAACCACCTCCAGGCTTGGGTCAAACAACGCCATGCACAGCGCCAAGGCGTCGTCGATCCCTGGATCCACGTCGAGGATGACTTTCTTCCCGGGCATCCCGGCTCCCTTATCTCGTGCCTGCAAAACAAGTTTCCACGACCAATCCGATTGTAGGCTACAGTCCCCCCATTAGGCAAGCCCGAGTTGTTACTGGCCCGGGACCAGACACTGCTTCAAGACTCCCTCTCCCTCCGCAACATTATGCATCAGCTAGCACCATCCGTTGAAAAATAGGGACTTAGGTGTCGTCCGGACGCCACAGAAGCATTGCCAGCACGCACTTAAGTC
>JBDKTH010000352.1:0-3599 GCA_039680305.1 Thermoguttaceae bacterium
CATCTGCTGGAAGGCCGATCAGCGGCGGCCGTGTTTCCCACCGGCGGGGGCAAGTCGCTCTGCTACCAGTTGCCCGCCGTCGTGTTGCCGGGTGTGACCTTGGTCGTCTCGCCGCTGATCGCCCTGATGAAGGACCAGATCGACGCCCTGGCCGCGCGCGGCATCCCCGCCCGACGTCTCGACTCGACGCTCAGCGCTGAGCAGTACCGCGAAGTGATGGACGAGGTCCGCTCGGGCCGCCTGCGGTTGCTCTACGTCGCTCCGGAGCGATTTAACAACGAGCGGTTCACCGAGGCGATCCAGCGGATCCGCGTGTCGCTGTTCGCCGTCGACGAGGCGCACTGCATCTCGGAATGGGGCCACAACTTCCGGCCCGACTATCTGAAACTGGCCCACTTTGCCAAGTTGTGCCATGCCGAACGGCTGCTGGCGCTGACGGCCACGGCCACCGAGGCCGTGCTCAAGGACATCTGCCGGCTGCTGGACGTCGCTCCCGAGTGCGCCGTGCGCACGGGCTTCTACCGCCCGAACCTCACGCTTCTGACGACACCGATCCAGGCGGCCCAACGCGATGCCCAACTCGTCCAGCGGCTCCACAGTCGCGAGGCCGGCCCGACGATCGTCTACGTCACGCTTCAGCGCACCGCGGAACAATTGGCCGAGCGGCTCGGCCAGGCGGGCTTCCCCGCCCGGCCCTATCATGCGGGCTTGGAAGACGCCCAGCGGGCGGCGGTCCAGGATTGGTTCCTCACGTCGGACCAGGGGATCGTCGTGGCCACGATCGCCTTCGGCATGGGGATCGACAAGGCCGACATCCGCTACGTCTACCACTACAACCCGCCCAAGAGCTTGGAGAATTTCGCCCAGGAGATCGGCCGCTCGGGACGCGACGGGGCCCCGGCGACCTGTGAGCTGTTCTTCTGTCCCGACGACCTCAACGTGCTGGAGAATTTTGTTTACGGCGACACCCCCACGGCCGAGGCCGTCACGGCGATGGTTCGCGAACTGTTCTCGCTCGGCGATAGTTTCGACGTGAGCTTCTACGAACTGTCGGGCGCCCACGACATCCGGATCCTGGTCGTCCGAACGCTCGTCTGTTACCTGGAACTGTTGGGCTACCTGGAAAGCGGCACGCCGTTCTATTCGAGCTACCAGTTCAAGCCGCTGGTTTCGTCGGCCGAGATTCTCTCGCATTTCGAGGGCGAGCGACGCACCTTTTTGGCCAATGTCTTGCGTCAGGCCACGAAGGCCAAGACCTGGTTCTCGCTCGACGTGGAAAAGGTCCGCCAAGCCCTCGGCTGTCCACGCGAGCGGGTCATCCGTGCCTTGGACTACATGGCCGAGCAGCAGTGGCTGGAACTGAAGGTCGAGGGCGTGCGACAGCGTTATCGTCGCCTGCGCGAGCCGGAGAATCTGACAAGCCTGGCCGAGACGCTCTACCGTCGAACGCTCCAGCACGAGGACCGCGAGGTGGCACGGCTTCGTCAGGTTCTGACGCTGGTCGAGCACGACGGCTGTCAGGTGTCGTCCCTGGGCGCCCACTTTGCCGAGCCGCTCTCCAAGCCCTGCGGCCATTGCTCCTGGTGTCTGGCCGGCCAGAAGCCGAGCCTCGTGTCCGAGCGCGCCGTGCCGGCGATCGATGAAGCCGTCTGGCGGCGGGCCCTAGCGTTGGGCCAGGAGCATCGCAACGTGTTTTCCGATCCCCGCGTCCTGGCCCGTTTCCTCTGCGGCGTCAACTCGCCGCGTCTGATCCGCGCCAAGCTGACCGCCAATCCCCTGTTCGGCGCGTTGGACTCGATCCCCTTCCAGATCCTCCACGACCGGGCAACCCGCGATTTGGCGTCAATCGGCAAGAATACGAAGAGACATGCGTCTCCCTCCAAAGGCGAGCCAAGGGAGACTCGGGGAACGTTGGGACCCTAGAAGGGAGCGACGAGCGGCATTCGTGTTGGACACGATCTGATGGGTCTTGTTCGTCAACGCTCATTACAAGCGTCATCTCGAATCCGTTGGACATTCCGGCGAAGCGGGCGGATTGGCCCGGCATGGCCCCCTGGGGGGCTGGCAGGCAGTTTGGTATAATTGGGTTCTTCCGGAGTACCATTCTGCGACGACTGAAGGCGATGCTGCCATGCCAGCGTGGACTGACCGCGAACGCAAGCCGGCGACAATCGAAGACATCATGGGGGACCTACGGGTTGATGACCTCAAGACACTGGCCAAAAAGCTCGGCCTGCCGAAGACGTTGACCCGCAAGGACCAGCTGTCTGCCGCCCTGGCAGACTACTTAAATACCAATCTCAAGGGGGCTCTCGACCAGATCAGCCGTGCGGGACAGCTCTTTCTGGCCGAGGCCGCTCATCATCAGGGGTGTTTTTCACCCTCCGTCTTCGCGGCCAAACACCAACTTGCCAGTCCCCGTCTCTGGGAATCGTCGAGCAAGAACATATCCCCGTTGCGGCTGATGATCTTCGAGGACAGGGAGTCGGGCGACATCTGTATCCCCGGCGAACTCGTTCCCCGTCTCCAGGCACTCCTGGACAAGCCGGCGGCGGCAGCGGTCAAGACGGTCGACGCCGTTCCGGCCGTGTTGACCCATCCCTCGTACGACAAGGAGCAGCGGCCGATTCAGGTGTACGAGGGGGAACGGGTCGCACTGGCGGAGTTGCGGCGTGTGCTCAGCCTGGTGCAGGCCGGCAAGGTCCGCGTGCAGGACAAGAGCGGCCGACCGACGGACGCGGCCACACGACTGGTCGCTGGCTCGCTGATCGTGCCCGACTTCGAGGTCGAGCTGCCGGTCGAACTGCGTGACGAGTACACGGGATCGGCCGGAGCGATCCGCGCCCACGCCTGGCCCGTCCTGGTGCAGCAGTGTGGTTGGAGCAAACCGCACGGTGGCATGCTTACGTTGACGAAGACCGGCAAGGAACTGCTCGGCCGCGTCTCCCCTCAGGCGTTCCGGGCGGGCTTCCAGCGGTTCTTGGGCGACGACGAGTTCGACGAGTTCAACCGCATCAACCACATCCGCGGGCAATCGGGCAAGGCCAAACGGTTCATGACGCCGCCCTCCGAGCGGCGCAAGGCGATTTGCGACTCGATGCACGGCTGGCCGGTCGGCTCCTGGATCGCCTTGGACGAGGCGTTCCGCTTCACCGCCGCGTCCGGCCACGACTTCCTGGTCACGGAAGACTCCTGGTCGCTCTACTTTGCCGAGTTGCAGTACGGCAATCTGGCCAGCGCCGATGACGAACTGGAACGGCAGTACCTGCGGGCGTTCCTCATGGAGTCGCTAGCCACGCTGGGATTGGTCGACATTGCCTATGTTTATCCCCACTGGCTCTGGCCCGAGTTGAGCGGCTCCTGGGGCACCGATGACATGAGCTTTTGTGGGCGCTATGACGGGCTGCTGTACGTCCGGCTCAACCCGCTGGGCGCCTATTGCCTCGGCCTCCACAGTTCCTACGAGCCGCCGGTCGTCCCACGCCAGGACCTTTTCAAAGTCCTTCCCAACCGCGAAGTTGCTTTGAGCAACGGACCGTTGTCGCCGGCCGACCGCAGCACGCTGGACCTTTTTGCCAAGCAGAAGAGCGAGTACGTCT
>JBDKTH010000363.1:0-9436 GCA_039680305.1 Thermoguttaceae bacterium
CTTTCCGCCTGACTGCTCGCATCTGCCCACCGCCAGTTGTTTCGCCCGTCATCATCGCAAACGAAAACGGCTTCGTCGAGTGGCCATTTGAGCCACGGGAAGAATGAGGGGGCAGCGTTTACGCCGACCCCGAACTCCGCCACGTCAAAATCGAGTTGAAATTGGGCCAGCCGATTTGTTAAGCTCGTTCCTGGCAGCTGAAACGCGCGCCCTTTTGATCTTTGACAATTCGGCTTTTTCGGCAAGGCCCGCGCGGCACGGCGGAGCGTGTCAGAGTTTGTCCGGAAAGGCGCCTCTCGCCCGAACAGCGGGAGAGGGGCCGGGGGGGAGGATGGAGGAGGAAGAGCTTTGGTTTCTCGAGATTTCCAACGGCCCTCACCCGGCTCGTTCCTCGCCACCCTCTCCCGCTGCGCGGGCGAGGGTAGCCCATCGGAACGCTTTCCAGACAGACGCTCAGCCACCGTTCGACGCGCTCCGCAGCTCTGGGAAGGCCATTTCGACCACCGCACCCCCAGGACATCCCGGGATGGGGAGCGAAGCTAACCAACCAGACGGGGAAAATCGTGAATTGTGCAACACACCCCCACTTTCTGGTTATAAGAGTTGCGACTTGGCGTGCTGGCGTAACTGGTGTCCCTATCGAGACTTGCAAATGTGCTCGTCGCCCTAAAATTCGCAACACGACACGCGGGGCTTTCCACAATTCTCTCCCTCAATAGAGTGGAATTTTCCGAGGGAAAAAGGTTGCATGCGACTGGTCCTACTCGACCCCGGCTGCGACGAGCGCGTCGGCCAGGGCGGTGCGGTAGCGGTAGACGACCTGGGGATCGGCGGTGAACTTGGTCTTGCTCTGGACCAGGTCCTCGGGCACGGCGAGAAGCGACTTGGCCTGTTGGAGCCAGGCGGCTTTCGCGGAGCGCAGCGTGGGCGAGGCCTCGACCTTGGCGATCGCCTGTTCCAACAGGCGGACGTAGGCGAAATCCTCCAGGCCGTCGCGGAAGTTTTCCAGGCGGATCGTCGCCAGCGGCGTGCCGTCCGGACCCACGCAGGTCCACGAGCCGTCGCCGTGATAGGTCGTCCAGCTTCGCGGATCCCAGTCGGTAAAGGGCCCGCTGGTGATCGGCTTCTCGGAGTTCCAGATGCTGATCTGGTAGTACAAGAAGCCGTCGGGCCGGTACTTGGCCGTCATCGCCCCCATCAACACACGGCCCTCGATCGCCGGGTACTCGATGAACATGTTCGCATGGGGATGGTGCGGCCCGCAGCAGATGTACCACCAGACCTGCTTGCCCACCGCCCGGGCTTTGGCGGCGATGGTCGCGTCGAACTTCGGGGACAACGGGCAGAAGCTGTCCATCGACTTGATGACCGAGTCTTGCCCAAAGCTGTGGTCATAGGTCGTGGTCATCACGGGCACCTCGGGGAACTCGGCCTTCAACAGGGCCGCCGCCTGTTGGACCCGGGGGAACAGGTCGGCCGTCACCTCGTCGCAGCCGTAGAGATAGGCATGGTCCAGCACGCCCAACTGCTTGGCCTGGGCGTAGGCCGCCCGGAACCGCGGCAAGTTTTTGGCCTTCCACTGCTCCACGGCGTCGGGTTGCGAGCCGACATAGTCGAAGTAGCCCAGGTTGTACTTGTCCAAGCGGCCTTGCTGGTGCAGGTGGGCAAGGACTTCCGCGTCGGGCAACTCGTGGTGGTAGAGACTGTCAAAGGTGATGTAATAGTCGGCCAGGAAATCGGCCCAGGCCAGCTTGTGCTTGCGCCACGCCCGGATCGGGTACGACTCCGACTTGCGCCATGCGTCCTGCTGCTCCTTGGTGTCGGGCTTTGGATGGTCGTGCGGCGCGAAGGTGATGGCCATGGGCAGCGGCGAGACGTCGGGCAGCCGGAACGGGTCGATCCGCACGGCCAGGTCGAATGCAAACGCCGGCGTCCCGTCGACCAGCACCTGAAGCTTGCCCTGGTATCGGCCGGGCTTCTGATCTCGCGGCGCCTGGACGCGGACCCAGAACGATTGCACGTCGCCCGAGGCGATGTCGGCCGTCGAAAGGAAGTCGAGGATCGGGTCGGGCCACCAGCCAACGCACGCCGAGCCATAGGGCGGCACGCTCTTGGTCTGGACGTAGCCCACCGGAACCGCCGTCACGACGCTGGCCGCCAGCGACTGCCCTTCGGCCGAACGCAGGTCGCTCGACCGAACGCTCACTCGTCGGAGGTCCTGGCCAAACGGCGCCACCAGCACCTGGAAGCTCTCCTTTTCGTTCCTCGCCAACCGCACTTCCACGGCCGTCCTGGTCTCGGCCACCAGCGGCAGGTTACGCGGCAAGACTTTTTCCATCGACGTGGCAAAGCCGACGGCGATGTCGGGCCGAGGCGTTTGGACCCGCACCTGGGCGCGGATCTTCTCGAAGCCGGCGAAGAACTGGGCCAGCGATTCCCGCCGGGCGAGATCGTCGGGCAACGAGCCCAAAGGGGTGGGCGCCTGCAGCACGGACGCATCGCCGCGGGCGAGGGCGGCCGTGTAGTCGCTCAGTTGTCGCTCCAGTTCGCGATAGGTCCGGTCGGCCCAATCCGTCAAGGCTGGCGCGACGTTGCGAGGAATCCGGTCCCGCGAGGCGGCGATCAAGGCCCGCAACGATTCGACGCGTTGCTGGCCCACCGCGGCGAAGTCGCGCACGAAGGCGGGCGACACCGCAGGCACGGCTTCGCCCGGCGCGAGCAGCACGACCCGGTCGATAAACAGGGCCATGTCGCCCGGGGCTTCTGAGGTGTAGAAGTGCAGCACGCGGACGTCGGCCCGGTTGACCTTCTTGGCCGTCAGTTGGCCAAGCGGCACGACGACGGGCGCGAAGCTCAGCGGCGCCAGCTTGACCTGGTGCGAGAGACCCTTGCGCGTCGGGACCTTCGAATCGGAGATGAACAGCGAGAGCGTCTGTGGCAGTGCGGTCGCGTTGGTCACCTCGAACGCCAGCCGGTCGAACTTCGACCAATCGGTGACCGGCGGATCGGCCTCAAACGCCGGCCATTGCGGCAGGCCCTGCTTCCACTTGGGCACGGCGAACCGCAGTGCCGACCGGCCTGACGTGGCCAACTGCTCGACGCGCGTGAGCGTCTTGCCGCCGCCGAGCGTGGTCTTGTGCTCGTCGTGCAGGCGTTGGAGGTCGCCGTCGGTTTCGAAGTCAAACAGCACCGTGGCGGCCGAGCCGATCGACGCGAAGGCCAGGAGCCCAACGAGGCTCGCACCAAGTCCAAGGCGATGGATCGAGGAGAAGGGCATGGGATGAAGTCCTGTGCTGGAGGGTCAGGGACGGGGCGTGCCGCGCGGCGTTCGGGCCGACACGGCCCGGTGGGCCGTCTGCTGGAGGAAGCGGGCGTAGTCGGCGTCGAGCCCTTTGGGAACGAAGGTGTTCCCCACGGCGCTTTGGCCATAGAGGCACTCGAAGAAGACGCAGGCCCCGAGATACTCGCCGGCAAGCCCGGCGTGGTGACCGTCCATCCCGAGCTTGCCCTTGTTCCAGCGCCAGCCGACGTGCAGCGAGTGGGTCTGGTTGGGCAGGGCCGGAGCCTGGGCCGTTTGGAAGTTGAACGCGGTGTCGGGCTTGAAGCCCCAGACCGGATCGGTGTCGGCCAGGAACAGGGCGTCGCCGCAGGGGATCAGGCGCAGATGCAACTCGGCGGCGATCGTCTGATAGGCGTCGGTCAGTCCGCGGTACATCGCCTCCTGGCTCTTCGGATCGCCGGGCTTACCTTTCCCGTGGAACCGGGGATCGTCGCAGCGGTAGGCCCAGGTCTGGTGCAACAGGATCTCGGCCTGTGGGGCGTGCTTTTTGATGATCGCACACAGGTCTTTCGCGAACGGCCGATAGGTGGAAATATCATGGCTATAGAGGCTTGCCTGCTGGATGGTGATGAAATCCCAGGGCTCAGCCTCGAGTTGTCCGACCAGGTTGACCTTGCCGATGTAAAGGCTTTTGGGATCCTTCGGGTCCTCGGCATGGCGACGATATTTCTCGCAGTGCTGGGCCAAGGTGCCGCCGCCCATCGACGCGTGCTTGTGAATCAGGACGTGCCCGGCCGCCTTCACCAGGTCGGGAAGATAGTGCGTGGCATTGAAGGAAAAGCTGTTGCCGACGTTGAGCAGCCGCACGGTCTTCGGCGGCGTGGCAGGCGTGTTGCCGGCCGGCGGGGCGGCCCAGGCCGACGGCGCGAGAAAGACCGTCAACAACGCGAGGACAAGAGTGATGGCCCATTTGTTTCGGATCGCAGGCATTCTGACTCCTTGTGGCTGTTGAGCGGCTCGAAAGGCTATCGTGGCTTCCGGAGATCCGCGGCGGCGGCCGGACGAAACCGATTGTCGTTGCGGTGCGGGGGATTGTCAATTGTCCTGCCCAGCGATCGGGGCTTGCCGGCCCAATGGTTGCCGTTGAATTGCCGGCGTCCCCGCGATAGGCTAGAGGACGTTCGTGGCCGGTGCTTTGCCGGCTCCCTGTGGTGACGTGCCCGAATTAACGATCAAGCGAGGAAACCGAGATGACACAGTTCAGCAATGCTCCGAACGTCACACGCCGGCAGTTCCTTCAGCGAAGCAGCGCGGTCGCGGCCAGCGGGGCCGTGCTCGCCGGCGCTTTGCCGGCAGTCCACGCGGCCGAAGACAACACGAGTCGTTTGGCACTGATCGGCTGCGGCAGCCGCGGTACAGGCGCGGTGGCCAACGCCCTGCGCGTCACCGACCAGGGCCCGATCAAGTTGTACGCGACGGCCGATCTCGACCCAAACCGCACCGAACTCGCCCTGAAAGCGATCCAAAAGGATTTTGCGGCGAAGGTCGACGTCTCGGCCGACCGCAAGTTCATCGGCTTCGACGCCTACAAGAAAGCGATCGACTCGCTGCGCCCCGGCGACATTGCCCTCTGCACCACGCGGGCCTACATCCGCCCGGTGCACGTCGAGTACGCGGTGAAGAAGGGGATCAACGTCTTCATGGAAAAGCCGTTCGCCCCCGATCCCATGGGCCTCCACCGGATGCTCCGCGCCGGCGAAGAAGCGGACAAGAAGGGGGTGAAGATCGCCGCCGGCCTGCAATGCCGCCACTCCCCGGCCCGGGCCGCCCTGATCGACAAGATCCACAGCGGCGAGATGGGCGAACTCTCCTACATCCGTGCCAACCGGCTGACCGGCCGGGGGTGGATGGGATCGGTGGGCGATCGCGCCAACCGGCTGATGGACCAACTCCAGTTCGGCAAGATCCATCTCCTCTGGGTCGGCTCCGGGCACATGGTCGACAACCTGATCCATCAGATCGACGAGTGCTGCTGGCTGATGGACTCCTGGCCCGTCTCCTGCCACGGCATGGGCGGACGCGAAGTGCGCAGCGATGACCACGGTCAGAACATCGACACCTACTCGATGGAGTTCACCTTCCCCGATGGCAAGAAGGCCTTTTGCGGATTCCGCCGCGCCCTGAAGGGGCACAGCGAGTTTGCCACGTTCGTCCACTGCAGCAAGAAGGCCGGGCAGTTCTCCGGCAACGTCCACCAGGCCACGGTCCACATGTTCAAGGACCATCGGATCGCCAAGGACAACATCGCCTGGTCGCCCACGCCCGACGCCCACAACCCCTGGGACTACGAGTGGATTCACTTCATCGACGCGATCCGCCACGACAAGCCCTACAACGAGGCGAAGCGGGCCGTCTATGCCGACTACGCGGCGCTGATGGGCCGGGCTGCCGCCCATGGCAACCGGATCGTCACCTGGGAGGAGGTGACCCAGTCCCAATTCCAGTTCTGCAACAGTCTCGACTCGCTAACCCCTGACAGCCCCGTGTGGGTCAAGGCCGACGCCCAAGGCTACTTCCCGGCCCCGCTGTCCGGCGAGTGGAAGGAACTGTAGAAGTCCGCCCCACCGAGTTCCCCTCTCCTGAACACCCTGAACGGGAGAGGGGAGCCGGATCAGGGCAGTGCTTCGTTGCAGGCCGCTTTCAAGAGGGGTAAGGAAGAAGCGACCCGTGATGGAGAAACTACGGCCCAACCAGTTCGTACATGCCGCCGCCAACCTTCTTCAGCTTTCCCTGCCGGGCCAACTCTTCCCAGACGGCCTCGCGGAACTGGTCGGGCGGCGTGATGGCCACAATGCCGGAGGGCCGGCCGCTGCTCAACGGTCCCACGCCGATCCGGGACTGGTCGTCCAGCCGGGTCAGTTTCAACCGTTTCCGGAAGGCCTTCATCGCCGACTTGAGTTCTTGGGGCGTGGGGGCCGCAGGCTCGGGGGCGTCGAACGAGGACATGGCAGATTCTCTCCAAGGATGAATAGAGACCGTGAGAAGCCGATCGCGGAGTCGTCCCGCGGCATATGATCCAGTGTACTCGGCATGGAGCCGGTGACAAGTTGGCGCCCCCTGTCGTGACTGTGATCGAGCAGGAGAAGTGACCGGAAGTGAAGGGGTGGTGAATGGTCGAAGGGGCAAAAAAGGCCGGCAAACGCCGCGGCGCGTCGCGATGCCTGGCCTGGCTTTGGGGCTTGACCCGGGTAGCACGCTCAGGCAGAATAGGGGGCGTTTCGGCCAGTTTTGCGAGGGATTCGCCTGGCCCATCTGATTCTCACCCCATGTTGACCCGAAAGAGAGATCGCACCATGCGTTGTCTGAGCTTCCTGCGGGTTTCGATCGGCTGCCTCCTCGTGGCAGGTTGGGCGGCGTTTGCGCCGGCGGCGGTCCGGCTGCCGGCGGTGATTGGCGATAATATGGTCCTGCAACGTGGCCAGACGGTGCCCGTCTGGGGCTGGGCGGATGCCGGCGAAACGGTCACCGTGAGCATGCTCGGCCAGACCAAGTCGGCGCAGCCCGACGCCGATGGCAAGTGGCTCGTCCGGCTCGACGCCCTGACCGCGGGCGGACCGCATACGATGACCGTCAAGGGCCACAACACGCTGACCCTCAAGAATATCCTCGTCGGCGAGGTGTGGCTCTGCTCCGGCCAGTCGAACATGCAGATGAACGTGGCCAGCAGCAACAACGCTAAGGAGGAGATTGCCGCGGCCGAGTATCCGCAGATCCGCCTCGTGAGCGTACCGTGCAAAGGGACGCAAGAGCCCCAACAGGACTTCAAGGGTCAGTGGGCTGAGTGCAGCCCCAAGACCGTGGGGCCGTTCTCGGCGGCGGCCTACTTCTTCGGCCGCAAGCTGTACAAGGAATTGAACGTGCCCATCGGCCTGATCCACTGCTCGTGGGGCGGTTCCTCCTG
This sequence comes from Thermoguttaceae bacterium, assembly GCA_039680305.1. GTDB lineage: Bacteria > Planctomycetota > Planctomycetia > Pirellulales > Thermoguttaceae > JBDKTH01. Next base: position 7,242 of record JBDKTH010000363.1, read on the forward strand.
CGAGACCTGGGTCAAGCGGTGCGTGCTCGAAGCCGATCCGCAATACAAGCCGCTGCTGGAGAGTTGGGACGAGCGGGTGCGGACTTACGATCCGGAGAAGGCCAAAGCCGCCTGGCAGAAACAGATGGAGGGATGGAAGAAGCTGGTCGCCGCGGCCAAAGCGGCCGGCAAAGAGCCGCCCAAGGCGCCCCGCAGCCCAACCGATCCCCGGGTTGGCCAGCACCGGCCGGCCAACTGCTATAACGGCATGTTGCTCCCCTTGATTCCCTATGCCATTCGCGGCGCGATCTGGTATCAGGGGGAGACCAATGCCGGCCGAGCCTACCAGTATCGGGAACTGTTCCCGCTGATGATCCGCCAGTGGCGGCAAGACTGGGGACAGGGCGACTTCCCCTTCTATTTCGTGCAACTGGCCAATTTCATGGCCGTCAAGGAGCAGCCGGTCGACAGCGCTTGGGCCGAGTTGCGTGAGGCCCAGACGATGACGCTTCGCACGCCGAACACGGGCATGGCGGTGATTATCGACATCGGCGAGGCCAAGGACATCCATCCCAAGAACAAACAGGACGTGGGCCAACGCTTGGCGCTCTGGGCCCTGGCCAAGGACTACGGCAAGAAGAACCTTGTCTACTCCGGGCCGATGTACCGGTCGATGGAAACGAAGGGCAACCAGATCGTGCTCAGCTTCGATCACGTGGGCTCGGGGCTGGTGGCCAAAGATGGCGGAACGCTGATGGGATTCGCGATCGCCGCGGCCGACAAGAAATTCGTCTGGGCCGACGCCCGCATCGTCGGCAACACGGTCGTCGTGAGCAGTCCTGCGGTGCCTGACCCCGTGGCCGTTCGCTACGCCTGGGCCGACAACCCGGTTTGCAACCTGTACAATCGGGAGGGCCTGCCCGCCAACCCGTTCCGCACGGACGACTGGCCGGGCTGCACCGCCAAAAACGTGAAGTAGCCGCCTCCGAAGATCCTGAGGCTCGCCTTCCTCGACAAAAGCATCACGCCGCCGGCTGACTCCTGGAGCCAGCCGGCGGCGATTCGTTTGGTCGGCGCACGACCGGCCGTTCGAGCGGCAAGCGATGGCTCGGTTCGCGTTCTCCGAGGCAGATCTACGGCGTCTTGTCTTCCACGCCGCTTTCGACGCGTTTGAGCAGGTCTTTGAAGTCTCGGGAGAATCCCTTGACCTTGAGGCTGAAGGCGGCATACCCGGCGGCGGGCCGCTCGGCATACTGCCCGGCTTCTTTGATCTTGCGAGCCAGGCTTCGCAGGTCGCGCTTGACCTCGTCCCGCACGTGCGGGCTCTCGAAGACGGCGTCGAGTCGCGCGTCGAGGCCTTCCGTAAACCGCTCTTCCATGACGCGGACGTCGGGACTCTTTAATGCCTGGCTCAACCGCGTGGCCACTTCTGCAGGCATCAGGCGGATGTACTCGACCCTGGTGCCAGCGAGACGCGACATGCGGGTTTTCGAGACGCCGCCCGCTTGCTCAAAGGCCTGGGCCTCCAGCCGCACTTGGTAGGGGACGTTGATCTGCATGCGCAGCATCGTGAGGTTCGTGAGGAAGTTCAGCCGCTCAAAGGTGGCTTGGGCCGCATAGCGGTCGTTCAGGGGGGCGAGCCGCTGTTCGTCGTGCAGATTGGGGGCCTCGAGGGCCTTGGCCAGGGCGCTGGCCGGAATGCTCAGGGTGATTCCCGTGGTGGTCCCGTTGCCGGCGCGAGCCCGATAGTTGTCGTCGAGCCGCTCAAGAGCCGTTCGGACCTCGGCGACCGACTCATCATTGACCTTCATCGCCACGACGGCGATCACCTTGCCCTCCGCATCGAGCACCGGGCCGCCGCTCCAGCCGGGGTTGACCGTGACGTCAATCTGGTAGACGTCCTGGCCGTCGACTCGCATCACGGTTACGAGCTTGCCCTGGTTGACCGCGTTGCGCAGGAGCATCCCGCCTTTGACGGACGGATTGCCAACGAGGACGACGGGGGCACCGGGGTGCAGGAGGTAATCGCCACGAATCGGCAAGGGCGGCAGCCCAACATCGACTTCGAGCAGGCACAAGTCGCGCATGCGGTCGAAATGCAGGATCCGCGAGACCCGGCGCGGCGGTGTGTTCTCCGCGCCGAACTGGACGTTGATCTCGTCCGGGAACGCGCCGTCCACGACATGCGCGTTCGTGGCGACGATGTTCTTCGCAAC
>JBDKTH010000064.1:0-9920 GCA_039680305.1 Thermoguttaceae bacterium
GCCGTGCCACGTATAGTTTCGGGCTGCGCTGTTGGGAAAGATTCAATGTCCATGACTGCCACTAGCAAGACGAACCTGGCCCTGCTGGCGATCCTCGGGGTTCTCCTTTCGGTTCGCGCTGCGCCAGCGGCTGTGATTTCGGCCTCGGCAACTCCACCGACCGTCGACCCGCTGGATATTGCTCAGCTCACCGGCTCGACCGACATCGGAGGCGATCAGGGGCACATCTGGACGGACCGGCCCGTCCATGGCCAAACCTTCACGACCCTCGGCTACCGCGAGGGGTACTGGCTCCAGGCGATCACCCTCAAAGACCTGAACGATCTCGGGTCGGCGGGAGCCTTCACCGTCCGTGTCGGCACGATCAGCGGCAATAGTCTCACGCTGGTTGCGTCCGAGACAACGCCGAGTGGTGCCGCGTACAAGCCGGGAGACTACGTCACCGCCGCATTCTCCACTCCCGTCTGGCTCAGCCCGAACACCGTGTACAGTTTCGACTGGACGACCAGCGGCGCCGGGTTTGTCACGGCCAACAACTCCGATGGCAACGCCTACGCCCGGGGCACGGCTTACAGCAGCGGCGCCAGCCATGTGCCCGACGACGCGAACCTCGTCTTCCACACGGCGGATCGGGTGTTTCATCTGGACCTGACGCGGACGATGCCCCGGCCGGCGCTTGAGTATTTCTTTAACGACGCCAGCGGCTCGGTCGTGCCCAACCACGGCACCCTGGGGGCCGCAGGCAATGCCACGCTCAACGCGAGTACGACCGTCGGTACTATCGGGCAGCCGTTCGTGCGGGGCGGATACCTGGTCGTCGACCAAGCGGGCGACCGTCTTGCCACGGCCGATCTCGACAGCCTCGACCAGACAGGCGACTTCACCCTCTCGTTCTTCGTGAAACCCACCACGACGCTGGGCGACTGGAAAGATATGGTCGGCGACTGTGACTCGAGCCCCTCCAACCTGATTCCCGGTTGGCAGTTGCAGAGCTTTGCCGACGGGCGCCTGTCGCTGCGTCTTTGGGAGGACAAATCGTCGGATACGGCCACCAGCACGAGCATTGCCTCCTTCAATTCGCCGGCCAACCTGCTGGTGGCCAACGAGTGGCATCAGATCGGCATAACCGTCAGCGGCGCGAAGACGTCCGGGACGCACAGCGTGACCGTGGAGTTCTACCGCGACGGCACGCTGTTCTCTTCATCGACGCTGTCGGGGCTGACCAAGATCATGGGCAACAGTAGCGACGGCTTCAAGCTCGGCAACGCGATGTGGGACAGCGAGCTTCTGGCCCAGTACGGCGGCGTGGCCTATTTCGACACGGTCCTGACTCCCGCCGAGATGGCCGCCTACTACAACTACTTCCTGACCCCAGAGCCCTCCGCCCTCGCCCTGGCCGTCCTCGGCGTTCTGGCCGGCTGGAAGTTCACGCGTCGCCGCCCGTGCCGATAAGACTGCGTCACCCCCTGAGTCAGAGCCGGGCCGTGTCGGCCCGAAATCCAGGGTTGTCGTTGTCGAGACGCTCGCAAACCATCGAGACGTCCGACTTCGTTCTCGTCGTCCGTTACGTTTCACGGCCGTTCCGAGCTTCTTCCTGGTCCACTCGACTTACCCGTCACATAGCCACAGCGCAGTTTGGCGGGCGGCCACTCGTTTTGCGGCGGCGAAACGTCGTCGACCCCAATCGTCGGATCCCCGAGCATATCGATCAGGGTGTCGACACCCCAGTATTCCCGATGATCGACGCCGTAGCCATCGAGCGAGCGAATCGCATGGAACTCTTCGGCCGTCTGCGCTGCCAGCAGCTGTGGGTCGGCATCAAAGTCGATCTCGATGTACGATTGCACCTTCTCGATCATCCTTTCCGACTTGGGGTCGTAGGCGGCGACGCACTCCCGAAGCATGTCCCATGAGCGTGGCCATTGTCCATCGTGTGCCATGACATATAACGTGGCCCAGTCCGTCGCAAACTTTCCAAAGACCGCCGCATGGCTGACCGTGCGGACGCGATACACGGTCCTTGCCAGAAAGGTTGCGGCTCCAACCACGCCGAGTAGCGTCAGGATCGCGAGGGCTCGGCATTGAAGGCTCCGTGCAGAGGATCCCGCGGAACCTCGATAGGCCACGCGACATAGGCGTACGACGAGCGTGGCCCCTGCCGAAAGACCCGCGAAAACCCCTGCGGCAACTCCGAAGAGGATTGGCAGGAACAGGTATGGCGGGAAACTCGTAATCGCCTGTGGCGGCCGATGAATGGATCTGAATGAGGATTCGATCGGCGCAGGCGCCTCTGCCACCAGAAAATGAATGAGATCGGGCGATCGGTCGTACCTGACAAACGCGTAGACGCCTGCGACAGCCACGGGCAGCAGGAGAAGCTGACGAAGCGAGAATTGCCGTTCTCGGAGTGCTGCCGCCGTGCGCTGCGTGACACCGACCGTCCCCGCAATGATCGCGGCAGCCACGATCGAGTTCCAGAACAGGGACAGGCCATTGAAATCATCGAGAGGCCCAACTCTCCGGCCCCCTTTCGGTCCCCATTGTTGCTCGAATCTTCGCTCACCGTAGACGGAAGGCCAACCGTACCGATAGATGGTCGTAACCGATTCGGTCTCAGGCCAGTAAAGATAGGGCCTGCCGACAAAGTGGAAATACACCAATGGCCCCGCCACGGCTATGGCGGCGACGATCGGCGCGAGATGCCTTTGGGTGGGGAGCATCCTTGTTCTGCCCGCTTCTGCTTCAGTACGACAAACTGCGGCTAACGAAAGGGCTGACCGACGCGACCTCCTCCAGTAGGTTCGCGTTTTCACTAGCAGCTATCGTACCAGCTTCTCCGGCCCGGCACCATAAGCGTCTTTCACGCCACGCCGCGCGAGTAGGCTTCGGCCCAGGAGCGGAGGTCGTCGACGCCCTTGCGATCGCAGAAGTCGCCCAGGGATTCGGCGTGTTGCTGCTGTTGCTTGAAGTAGATCAGGATCGGCTGCAGCGCGGGGACGAGGTCGTCCAGGGGGACGAGGTCCTTGTAGATGAAGCCGAGGCGATTGCCCAAGAGCCGGCCGCCGAGGTAGATCGTGTACTTGCCCAGGGCCTTGCCCACCAGACCGATGTCGGCGTTGTAGGGGCGGGCGCAGCCGTTCGGGCAGCCGGTCATGCGAACCGTGAATTTTTCGCTGTCCAAGCCCAGCCGGGCCAACTCGATCTCCAGCCGGTCGATCACCCCGGGCAGGACCCGTTCGCTTTCGGTGATCGCCAGCGGGCAGGTGGGCAGCGACACGCAGGCCATCGACCATCGCCGGGCATTGGAAATCTCGTCGTCCAGCTTCACGCCCCGCCGACGGAAGATGGCTTCGATGGCGTTGCAGTCCGACGGCGAGATGTCGGTAAACAGAATGCTCTGGTGAGCCGTCAGGCGGATCCCCGGGCAATAGGTGCGGCAGATCTCGCGAATGGCCGACTTCAACTCGAACCCCTCGCGGTCGATGATCCGGCCGTTTTCCACGTTGAGTCCGTAGAACCACCGGCCGTCGCCCTGGTCGCTCCAGCCGATGTGGTCGTCGAAACCCCAGACGTCGTCAGGATGCGGTTCGGGCAACGGATGGCCGTAGTACTCCTCGACCTTGGCCTTGAACCGCTCCAGGCCCCAGTCGGCGATCAGATACTTCATCCGTGCCCGCTTGCGGTCCTCGCGATTGCCGAAGTCGCGCTGGACCTTGACGATCGCCGTGGCCACGTCGAGCAGTTGGTCGGGCTGGACGAAGGCCATGCGCTGGGCCAGCGCGGGGAAGGTGTTCTTGTTGCTCGGCGTGACGCCCATGCCGCCGCCGACCAGCATGTTGTAGCCGATGATCTGGAAATTCTCGCAGATCGCCAACAGGCCCAGGTCGTTGGTGTAGACGTCGACGCAGTTGTCGCCGGGCAGCGCGATGGCCACCTTGAACTTGCGCGGCAGGTAGCTTGCGCCGTAGATCGGCTCGATCTCGTGCCCCTCGGCTCCCCCGCCGCAGAGTTCCTGCTGCCCGGTGCTCGGATCGGTCAGCCAGACCTCGTGGTAGGCCGTGGTCCGCGGCAGGAGGTGGTCAGACACTTGGGCGGCCGCCTCGTGCATCTGCTCGTGCACCGGATCCCGGCGGAACGGGGCCGGGCAGCACATCACGTTGCGCCCCACGTCGCCGCAGGCCCCCAGCGTGGTCAGTTGCACGTCGTTGATCTTGCGAATCAGGTCCCGGGCGTTCTTCTTCAAGACGCCGTGGAACTGGAGGTCCTGGCGGTTGGTGATCCGCAGCGACGCGTCGCCGATCGTGTCGCACAGATCCAACTGGGCCAGGAATTGCTCGCTCGAAAGTTTGCCGCCGGGAATCTTCACCCGGACCATCAGCGAATAGGCCTTGCTCAGCTTCTGGCCGTCCGCACCCTTCGCATTGCGACGGTCGCGGTGGTCCTGCTGGTACATCCCATGAAACTTGAGCAGTTGCGAGGTCTCGTCCTTGAACCTGTCCTGCTCGTTGGCCAGTTCCTCGGCGATCGTGCCGCGCAGGTAGTTGCTGGCTAGTTTGAGTTTCTCAACGGAACTGAGATTGGCTGGGTCGGTCATGGGCTACAAAACCAATTCTTGGACCACGGAAATAACACCGCCAAAGAAGCGAGTCACGGAAGATGCGGAAAGTCGGCGGTTCTGATCCCTCTTGGGTGGGGAGAGGGCGACCGGCCATGATTCTAGACACGCAGAAGAGGATCGCGGGAGAAAGTTGACTAAGTCTAGAATCATTGTGACCTTGACCTCCAGTCGATTCTAACGCGGCAAGGCCGAATGTCTAGCCAGAATACCCAACCGGTCCCAAAAACGCTACAGCAATAGCGAGCCACTCCCTGACAGGCAAGCAACATCTGATAAAATGGGGACCACGGGTCCTTCCCAATTGCCCCCCAACTGGAGGTTCGTTCGTGACCGCTACCATCCTCGATGGCAAGGCCTTGTCCGCCGAAATCCGTGCCGAGATCGGCCAGCGAGTGGCCGAATTCACCAAGGCGACCGGCGTGGTCCCTTGTCTGGCTGCCGTGCTGGTCGGCGAGGACCCGGCCAGTCAGGTCTATGTGCGGAACAAACAGCAGGCCTGCCAGCGGATGAACATCGAGAGCCGGCTGCACAGGTTGCCCGCCAACACGTCGGCCGAGGAACTGCTAGCACTGGTTCACCAGTTGAACGAGGACCGCACGGTGCACGGGATCCTCGTGCAGTTGCCGTTACCCAAGGGGATCGACGAGAGCCGGATTCTCGACGCGGTCAATCCGCTGAAGGATGTCGACGCCTTTCATCCCGAGAACGTGGGGCTGATCGTGCAGGGGCGGCCGCGGTTTCTACCCTGCACGCCGCATGGGATCCAGCAACTCCTGTTGCGTCGCAATATCCCCATCGCCGGCAGCCAGGTCGTCGTGCTGGGCCGCAGCGACATCGTCGGCAAGCCGATGGGAATCATGCTTCTGCAAAAGGGGCAGGGCGGCGACGCCACGGTGACCGTCTGCCATAGCCGGACCAAGGACCTGCCTGCGACCACCCGGCAGGCCGACATCCTGATCGTGGCGATCGGCCGGGCCAAGTTCGTCACCGCCGAGATGGTCAAGCCGGGGGCCGTGGTGATTGACGTGGGGATCAACCGGACCGACGCAGGCCTGGTCGGCGACGTGGACTTCGAGGCGGTCAAAGAAGTAGCCAGCCAGATTACGCCGGTGCCCGGCGGCGTTGGCCCCCTGACGATCACGATGCTCCTGCACAACACGCTGGCTGCGGCCCGGTTGCAGACACGCTGCCTGTGAGGACCTGTCTGGAAGGTCCTGAGGGGTAGCTAGAGGTCGATGCCGATCCTTGCCGCACGCACGGTCAGGCCGCGCTTGAAGTATTGGAACTTGTTCTTCGGCTTTTGCCGGGCCCACTGGAAGGTGCTGTCGACCAGGGCGACCGGCAGGGTCCCGGCGTCGACCAGGTTGATCACCAGGTCGATGAAGCCGTTTTCTTCGGGGGTCGCGGTCCTGAGAGCCGCCTTCATCGTGTCAGCGTCGAGGGTGGCAGCAAGGGAAGATTGCGCGAGGAGGGAAAGCAGCGCACAGCTGGCCGTGACAGCAAGAAACGTCCTGCGATACATCACTCACTCCTCCACGGATCTTTCGAGTCATTCACCAGGGGGCCCCTTGTAGCGAAAACGCCCGTTTCGTGCAAGATCGTTGGGCAGAATAGGCCAATTCTCCAAGTTATCTCTGGACGGGTCCGAAGAGGAGATAGTAGAACGAGATGCGTCAGGCTGACACGCTAGCACGCCCTCGAAGCCTATGGCATGCAAATTGTAGTGAATTGGACTTGCGCTGGGCCCGTCGGTGCTCGTCGCAAGTCTCTCATCACCTGCAACGCTTTTCGACCCAAATTCATGTTTCGACAGATACCGTTCCTGGTGTGCCTGCTCTGCTTGCTGCCCTCGGCTTGGGCAGTCGGTGCGCCGCCGGCCAGCACGCCGCCTCCGGCAGAAAAACCGGCCGACGAGGTTCGCCGGGAGGTGGTCCAGCTCATCAAGGATCTCGATTCCGAACGCTTCTACACCCGCACCGACGCCGCCAAACGCCTGGAGCAACTGGCCAGCCAGGCGGCGTTCAAAGGGCTCGTGGCGACCGAGTTTTCCCGGGTGCTGGTCGCGGCCGAGACGTCGCTGGAGGTGCGCAAGCAGGTGGAACTGCTCCAGCGGACGATCCCTGACGTACAGCCCGCGCCGCCCGGCGAGATCGGGGCCGCCGAGTTGGCCCGGCTGATCGGGCAGTTGGAAGACGATTCCTACGGGGTACGCCTGAGCGCCACGCGACGATTGGAATGGTTCCTGGGCAACCCGAAGTCGGTCTGCCGGATCCTCGTGCGGCTCAAGGATCGCATGGCCGACGATCGCCTGTCGGCCGACACGCCGATCTGGCTGGAGCGGATGTACGATCGGGCCCGGGCGGCCTGGCTGCTGACCGACCCGACCGGTTGGGAATTGCCCCAGGTCTCGACAGACCAGATCAAGCGGTGGCTGGACGACGTGGTGCGGGTCGTGCCGGCCGATGCACCGTCCAACGTGCGGCATGCGGCGCGCACGGCCAAGCGGGAACTGTGGGACCTGCTGGCACGCGACGAGTATGTGCCGCAACTCAAACGCCTGCTCGAAGCCCGGTTGGCCGACGGCGAGTTGAACCGCGACGGCATGGCGAGGCTCCGCGAACTGCTCGACCTGACCCGGCCGGCGATGGTCGCCGAATACTGGGAAGGGCATCGTCACATGGGCACCCAACAACTGCTGGTCAACGTGCCCGCCCGGACCGAAGGGTCGCTCCGGCCGAGCCACTTCGATTGGATCAACGACGAAACGGCTCACTGCGTCAGCGGTAGCAACCTCGCCCCGGGCGAGTATCCGGTGGGCGTGGCGATTCCGCATCCGAACCGGGAAGGGGCGATCTTCCACCTCGTCAATCTCCCCACGCCCCGCCGCCGCATGGCCTATGACCAGTACGCGAAGCTCGAGGAAGCCAAACGCCTGACCGAGCTCAGCCGGCGCACGCTCGATCGGTTCTTGCGGCTCAAGCAGCCGCTCGTACGGGATCAGCTGCTTTTGCTATCCCAGCTCGATTTTCGCGAGGTCTCGCGGTTTGCCGGCGGCTTTTTCATGGCGGTCGACGACCAGACGATGGCCCCCGAGGAATTGCCGTTCGTCAACCAGTATCTCCCCGGCTCCGTTCGGCTCAACAGCGTGATGCAGCGTCTGGGCGGCCGGTCGAGCCGGCATGGCGTCCTGGCTGCCATCCTGGTCGCCGAAGGGACGAAGGAGGCAGCTCCCGGCCTGCTGGAGGCGATTGCCGCCCGCCGCTTCTTGTCGCCCTCCTCGGAACCACCTCGCCGCATGGAGTGGACCGCCGCCTTGGCGATCGCCCAGCGTGACCCCTGGCCCGAGGTCGACCGCTGGCTTGGCGGGCTGATCGACCAGACCGTGCCGCTCGTGGAGCAAACGCCGAACGCCGCCGACCTGGGCGCGACGGCCGCCGGACTGCTGCTCAAGCGTCACCAGCAGGACCCGGCCCGGTTTGGCCTGGAGCCGGTCAACGACGATCTCCTCTCAGAATCCGGCCTGACCGGCTATCGTTTCCCTTCCGACGACGCCCGCAAGAAGACGGCCGCGTGGTGGGGCGAGAAGAAGAAATAATGCAGAATGCAGAATGATGAATGCAGAATGATGAATAAAACTCTACGGCTGCAATCGCGTCTCCCTCATTCTGCATTCTGCATTCATCATTCTGCATTCAATAAAGCAGCATGGTGAGTTTGCGGCGGTAGGTGTTGGCCAGTTCGCTCTCGGTGCCGAGCAGGTGGAAGATCTGCACCATGAGCTTTCGGGCCTCTTCGCCGACTCCGGCGCGGTCCTTTTCCACCAGGCGCAAGGCCGTCTCCAGGGCTTCTTCGAACTGGTTGTCAACGGTCAGGGCTTTGGCCAGGTTCAACTGCAATGGGAGATTGTCGGGCTCGGCCGCGGCCGCCTCGCGGGCCGTTTGCAGGCCGCCGATCTCCTGCTCCTGCAATCGCAACTCGAGCTCCGCGCGGAGTCGCTCGCCTTCGGTGTCCAGGAGGTCGGCTGCGGCCAACTCGTCGATGAGCGTCCGGGCCTCGTCGAGCCGACTGGCCGACAGCAGCACCCGGGCCAGGCCGATGCGGGCCTTGGCGTCGGCCGGCTCAAGCTCGATCGCCTTGCGGTACTTCGCTTCGGCGGCCGTCGGATTGATCACTTCCAACGTCTCCGCCTCCTCGGTCAGGTTTTCGACCGCGGTGGGGAGCAAGCGGTCGATCCACGCCCGAATCTGCGGCTCGGGCAGCAGCCCGAGGAATTGATCGACGATCTGTCCGTCGCGCACGGCAAAGACCGCCGGGATCGACTGCACGCCGAGGCTTCCGGCGACCGCCGGCATCTGGTCGACATTGGCTTTGACCAGGCAAAACCGCCCCTGGTACTCGGTGGCCAGCCGTTCCAGGATCGGCCCGAGCAGTCGGCAGGGCTGGCACCACGTGGCCCAGAAATCAACCACCACCGGCACTTCCTGCGACCGGTCGACGACGTCCGACTGGAACGTGGCTTCACTGGTTTCGACGATCCACGACGACTGTTGCGACATCCGACGACCTCCATCGCTCAGGCTCAAGGTGACTACTGTAGTGTATCCCCTGGCGATGGTTCGGCAAGGCTGCCCCACCATTCTTGGGTCGTCGACAACCCGAAAGAAGCTTGACTCTTCGCGGCTTTTGTTGAAATCGAGCTAATAGACGACTGCCTCGCCGGCCTTCACCCAGCCTTCCTGGCCGGCACGCAGGCGGATCAAGAGCCAGTCGCCGCGTTGGTCGCGGATCGTGAACTCGGTGCCCTCGACGAGCGATTCGGTGAAGGCCGGTTCATAACTGGTGGCGTTTCCCTTGCGGGCGACCGCTTTCTTGGCGACGATCACTCCATGGACCGTGTGATCAAAACGGTGCCAATCGTAGCCGGCCGAGATGGCCAACACGAGCGTAGCCACCAGCCCGGCGACCGCCACCCGCGACCAGAGCCGGCGGCGGAGAATCAGGCCGGCCGCCGCGCTGGCAAAGCTCAACACCGCCGCGGCTCCCAGCAGCGTGAACTTCTCCGGATAGCTGAGCCAGTCTTGCCAGAACAAGAGATACTCGACGAGCGGCTTGCGCCGGCCCGGCGACGGATCGCTGCCCAGGGCGTTGCGGAGATTGGCTTCCAGGTAGGGATCGCGTGGGCGGTAGCGTTGGGCTTGGCGGTAGGCGGCGATCGCCCGGCCGCGATGTCCCGCCCGCATGTAGGCGTTCCCCTGGTTGTAGAGCACCGCCCCGGAGACCACGCCCCGGTCGAGGACTTGTT
>JBDKTH010000675.1:0-3555 GCA_039680305.1 Thermoguttaceae bacterium
GTCGACCGCCGACGCCGCGGCGGCGCCCTCGGTCTACGCCCCAGCCGCGCCGGCGGCAGCGGCCCCCGCCTACGTCCCGGCAGCTCCCGCTGCTCCGGCGGTCATCACTGTCACGCCCGTATGCGGCTGCAGCGAGTACTGACCCGCGGGCCAAAATCGCATGGCGTGTTTCCAAGAGATTCTTCGTCGGGCGACGACGCAGACTCGGCACAGCCCTTCACTGCATGCTTTCCCATTTCTTCTTCCTTGGCGTCTTTGCGTCTTGGCGAGAGGCCTTCTTTCCTTGCGTTGGACTCCGTGGTTGAACAAAAAGACTCTCGCCAAGACGCAAAGACGCCAAGGAAGAAGAGGGTTCTAATCCCCGACACCACTAGGGCCTCACGCCGCTGGACGAACGTGCCATGCCGGCGTCTAGCGGTGAAGAAGCCATCTCAGCATCCAGCCGATAGGCCAGATCATGGCGGCACAGCCGACCGCCACGAAAGCCACGCCGTGCACGATGTAGTCAGACAGTTCGTCAGGTCCCGCCTTGTCAATTCGCGGCAACTCCAGTGCCAGGAAGATGCCGAGGAGGCTCAACCATACGAGAAAGTCTATGAGGCGTGACTTTCTGGGCTCCATCTGCGTAGCCTCGTCCAAGAGGCGGCTACGAGGCTTTTGGGGATCTGCTTCTGGGCTTTCGTAAGGATTCTGTGAATCATTCATACGGAATCGGCAGAGTCGATCAACGGTAGGCGTACTCGTCACTCGCAGTACGATGAAGCCCCCTGCGATTTACGCCATGTTGGGCGGTGTTCCGCGGAACCGTTTCTGGAGTTCCAGGGGATCAATTCCCAGGCGTTTCATCAGAGACGAACACGTTCCTCTACGGTCTTCGAGTAGCGCGATCCAAATATCCTGGCACGAAATGGCTCGCCCCGACCTCGACGCCATTTCTGCGGCCATCCCCAAGACGTCATTGGCCGCTGGACTCAGCCGGCAGGGCCGGCTGTCAGACAGTTCCGAATTAACCCCATCGATTCCCGGCATGGCGTCCAGGACTCGCCGCTCGGTCAACCGTTCGCAGCCATGCCACTCCACTGGCGTTACTTCGACGGCGGCAAGCAGGAGGTGTTTGGTATCGATGAATTCTTCCGCACACAGGAACGCATACTGCCGGGCCAACCCGCACAACCGCTGGGCCATTGAGTCGCATACGAATTCCGAAGTCATACGGCTCGCTCCTGGGTTTGTTGAGCGGTTCGACTGCCACGGTTTATCGGCTGCGTCATTGTTCGTCCCTCCTTTTCCGGTACACCTCGCAGAGGAAGTAAGGCCCCGGCTCCCATGCCCCCCTCTCCTTCGCGGCCTCCGCGATCTCCGCCGCTATGCGCCATGAATCTTCGAGGCCATCGAGCAGGCAAAAGCGATTGACAGGATACTGCTCAAATCCTCTGTTGCACGAGAGGGGGGAGTGCCCGAATTCTATCGTGTATGCCTCCTCGCGGCTCACAGGGTCATATCCGAGGAAGTCGTAATCGACAAGTTGGGCGGTAGCCGTCGTTTCCACAGGCATCGTCCGTCCTGCCCCTCCGTCGAACACACAGGGGAAGAGTTTATATGCGTACATGTCGTAAGCTGCGGGGTCGTCCTGGACGATTCCCCATGCAACGTCTTCGGTATCGTAAAGCCCCCAGGCATTGTGCTTCCACTGGCCAATCCAATCCTCCGGTGCCTCCGACATGCAGTCGCTTACGCTACCGACTTCCACCACCGGCGCATTCCCGAACCATTCGTTCCTTCCCATGGTTTTCTTGGGGAAATATCCGATGAATACTGGTTCAGGAATTGTCATATTCCCGTTCAATCCCCTACCCCCTCTGCGAAGACCACCAACCTGCCTATTCGGCTCGCGCTCCCGCAACCCGCGCGTCGCACTCGCGTACCAGTTCCGACCATTGTTCCCTTTTCCAATCGTCCGCATGCTGGGCCAACTCCGGCTCGCACGCCGTCAGTTCGCGATTGGCCTCGATCGGGTCCTTGAAGTCGTTCAGCAACAGCCACGCCAGAGAGATTCTTATCGTGTAGGTGGGGAGCGAGTTTGCCATGGCGATCCGGATGGCAGACAGGTACATGTCTCGCTGCAAGTGGGGATCGTCGTGGAAGTCGGCTTCGGTTTTTAACAAGACCGGATGGTCGCCGTACTTCGCGTGCAACTCCGCCAACACCGCCTGGAGTTCGGCAAACCAGGAATCCCGGAGAATCGAGTCCTCCGCCAGACTCGCATTGATGAGCGCGGTGGCGGTATCCGACACTCTCTGCCACTCGGCTTGCGTGAAGGGGAATTCATCCATCATGGCACCTGGCGGTCGCCTCACGGCTCGCGATCCGCTTTCCGAAATGGCCAAATGGTCAACACAATACCAACGACAAGCGGCGCAAAGACGAGCATATACGCCGTCATCTGGAACCTGGGCGTTAACAATAGCGGCAGGGCTTGTTCCTCCGGCCCTTCATCGTGCTTCGCGATGGGAAGTATGCCGACGCCGATCGCTTCAGGCCACCTGCGTTGCCACTTGCCGTATTCCAACAAACCGCGTTCGACCTCGGCAGAAACGGGGCGATCCGACAAAGCAAACCGCAGCGGGTCGAAGCCCGAATCGCGGAGAATCCGGAACGCGTTGCATTTCAGATGCTCCGCGGCGGCGGCGGATTCCTTTGTTTCCGGATTTCCCAGCAGCGCGAGAATCGTGGGTGTTTGGTTACGCGTGGGAGGAACGGCGATTTCGAGACCGTGCTGAGCAAATCCATCCGCGATCCACTGCTCTTGCGACTTGGACTTGTTCTTCTCCCACCAATCGAGCCATGCATCGGCGTCTTCGCCAACGTCTTGGTTGGTAATGAACTGCATCGCGGTCGCCGAGTGGCAGGGCTCTCCGCCAAGACAACCCATGGTGCCGCCCGGCGTGACGTGGTTCATGATCCACTCCGCCCACGACTTGTCCCCCAGCATTCCCACGGTGCGGCCATTGTCATGAAGCCACACTCCGCGATGGATTCCCTTCTGGACTTCTCGCCAGTACTCCTGCTGCGAATGCCGCGAGACCCATTGCGGGTCAAGCGTGCGACGGGCCGGGCCGAGTTTGTAGAACCACCCGTACGCGACACACGTCCCGGCGATCAGCAGCAGTAGCCCTGTCAATCGGGTGAGCAACCGCCAGCCTCGGTTCCAGTGTTTCATGTTGTTCCTAGGGCGAATGGAACGGCCTAGCCGTCGGTCGTAGGCCGATCCGCCGAAGGCGATCTCTGCGGCTGGCCGGTGCTGGGCGATTAACGAATCCTGATCGGTCAAGATTAGCGTGCTTTCACTCCCAGCGGCGATGAAACCGTCGGACATCACTTGGGGGCAACCCGATGTCGAGGCGAGGCTGAAGCTGGTACACTCCAACCTCACACCCGACCTCGAACGGAAACTTGCCAACAGGGTCAGGCCAAAACGCCTGCATGGCCTCCAAT
Source organism: Thermoguttaceae bacterium (assembly GCA_039680305.1). Lineage (GTDB taxonomy): Bacteria > Planctomycetota > Planctomycetia > Pirellulales > Thermoguttaceae > JBDKTH01. Next base: position 3,496 of record JBDKTH010000675.1, read on the forward strand.
TCTCCGATACGGCCGATGTTGGTCATGAAGCCCATTGCAAACCCCAGGTACGCCGAATGT
>JBDKTH010001339.1:0-4730 GCA_039680305.1 Thermoguttaceae bacterium
CCTGGCCGTCGACGGCCACGCCCGGCATCCCGCCCCACTCCATTCCCGCGGGACGCTGCGGCCACGTCGGGTCGACCTGGTAGGCGGTCGCCAGATTCACACGCGGATACGCGGGAGCCTGCCCAGAGACCGGCGAGTTGTCGCCGAAAAGCAGCCCGAGCCCCACGACCGCGATCAGTCCCCGCACGACGCGATTCACACGCCACTTCCAGCCAGCCGTCATGATGCACGCTCCCAGATCTGTTTCGGGTGAAAGCGCTGAGTCTATCGCCGCGCCGGTGCGACCGTCAACTCTTACCCCACGACTGGCGGGCAGGACCATAGCGACACCCATGGTATACTGTGGCGATTGCGTCAGAAGAACTCCCGTGGATCGAACACGAGTCTTGTGTTTCGATGACGCCCCGTTTAGCCCGGTCGCTTACGACCGGAGGGCACGGCCTGACGTCCCGTCAAGCCGTGGCACACCGCCGGTCCAGCGTTGCTCAAACAGAGAGTGTTTCGAATGATCGAACTGTTTGGTGTTCCCAAACCCTTGATCGGCATGCTCCACGCCCCGCCCCTGCCCGGGGCGCCGGGCTATCGCGGCGATTTCCAAGCCGTGCGAGACGCCGTGCTGCGCGACGCCGAGACGCTGGTCGACGGCGGGGTGCACGGCCTGCTGTTGGAAAACTTCGGCGATGCGCCGTTCTATCCCGGGCAAGTGCCAACCCACGTGGTCGCCTCGATGACCGCGCTGGCGGTCCAGGTGCGCGAGCGGTTTGCCGTGCCGCTGGGGATCAACGTCCTGCGCAACGATGGCCGCAGCGCGTTGGCCGTGGCTTGTGCGACGGGAGCCCAGTTCATCCGCGTCAACGTCCTGTGCAGCGCCCGGGTCACCGATCAGGGGCTGATCCAGGGCATCGCCCACGAGTTGCTCCGCGAGCGGGCGATGCTGGGGGCCAGCAGCATCCGGATCCTCGCCGATGTCGACGTCAAGCACTCGGCCCCGCTCGGCCTCCGGCCGATCGACGATGAAGCCCGCGAGACGCTCGAACGGGGCGGGGCGGACGGCCTGATTGTCTCCGGCACGGCGACCGGCCAGCCGACCGACATGGCCCAACTCTCCCAGGTGAAACGCGTGGCTGGCCATGCGCCCGTCCTGGTGGGCAGCGGCATCACCCCCGACTCGCTCGCCCGTTTCCTGCCCTATGCCGATGGATTCATCGTCGGCACGGCGATCAAGCGCGACGGCATCACCACCAACCCGGTCGATCCGGCCCGGGTCCGGGCACTCGTCGAGGTTCTTAGGGGTATTGGCGAACAAAGCCGATGAGGTAGGGCGGTGCCGAGCTTGCGAGGCCCGCCACTGCGTTGCCACGGTTCCGGCGGGCCACGCAAGCCCGGCGCCGCCCTACCTTGATAATTGCCGATCTTGGCCGTCAAAACGCACTAGAGAAACAGCGTCTGAGCGAGGCGGTAGCCGACCAGGAAAATGGCCGCATCGGCCAGGGCGTGGCTCAGCCAGGGGCCGAGCAACGAGCCGCTGCGCTGGTAGTTCGCTGCCCAAAGGGCCCCGGCCGCCGCCACGGCCAGCGAAAAGAGCCACGCCTGGAGGGAGAACCAGCCAAAGTAGAACGCCAGCACGATCACGTGATGGGCCATGAACCCGAGGCTGGAAACGGCGATCGCCGCAGGCACCGGGATCAGTTGCCGCAACTTGCCGTAGACGAACCACCGCCAGTAATACTCTTCGAGGAAGGAGTGGATCAGCGAGTAGAACACGCTCAGGGCAACGTAGGCCGGCAGCGTGCGCACGCCCATGCTGCTGAGCTTGGCCGTGATCTCCCCGGCACCGGCGGTCAAGTAGCCGGCCGGAGCGAACCAGAGGTGATAGCCGGCCAGGATCGTTGCCAGGATCAGCAGGCCGGACGCGAGTCCCTCCAACCCGCCCCGCGGCCGAAGGCAGATTGCGAATTTCTGGCGTCGAATCAACAACACCCAAGCAAGCGGAAAGGCGAACTGGATCACCTTGCCCACCAGCATCGACACCTGCTGAGCTGTGCCTCCGGAGTCGGCCAGACCGATGAAGTAGAGCCAGGTGGCCAAGGCCGGAAAGACCAGCGCGAACCCGACGGCCCAGGCATCCACACGTCGTGCAGGAGTCTTTGACGATTCGACCATTGCTACGGAATACCTTTCACCTTGCAGGATCCCCAGACGGCGCTGATGAGTTTTGGCGAAAAACACCGACAGCTGACTGCGAGAGACTCTCAGAAAAGTAAGGAACACTAACCTTCACTCATCTGCGCTAATACGATCAATTCGCGTCTCGAGGCTGAACATGTCGGCGACGGCACATCCCCGCTGGACTCGTCCCAGTGGATCGTGGGGGTTGGTGCACTACCCATGCCCCGTATTCCGCTCGCCCCCAAAGATCCTTCCCGGACAAATTGTCCTCATTAGCGTTGATTAGTGAAGATTAGTGTTCCGCAGTTTCCTGATTTCCTACCCCCCCCCCACGAGCACTACCTGCCTTGCAACTTCGAGTGCGTTTCCAACCCCGATTAAAGGCGTAATCCATGGGGCGATGCAACATCCGAGATTCGGTGAATCTATTGCCAGGCGGTGCCTCCCCTGAACGTGGTTCCAGATGCGGCGTCTACCGGCCGGCATTTCCTCGCAACCGCAGCGCTCTTGCTCCGGGTTGGGCATTGTGTATGATGCTGCCCCTATGAATGCCAAGATTTCCGCGATCTTCGTGACGTTCGTGGGGGTGTGGCTCCTAACCATCCGCGGAGCCGTCGCCCAGGGTCTGCCGGTCGAGATTGGGCCGCCGACGACTCCACCGTCGGCTGAGGCCATCAATGGACAAGAAACGGTCGATCTGACCGCGTGCGTGGAAAGCGGCCTGCTGATCGCCCAGACCGAGGTCCAGCGTCTCTGGGAAGTCAACACCTGGAGCAACTGGGTGACGCTGCTGATCAGCTTGGCGTTGGCGATCCTGGCGGGCTGGATTGTGACCGCCGTGCTCAGTTGGCTCGGCCGTCGGCTGCAAGCCCGCGGCTGGCGCACCCGGCGGTACCTGTTCGTCAGCCTGATCGGGCCGTCGAAGCTGATCCTGTTGACCCTCGGCCTGCAGTTCGGCTTGGCCGGGATGAATCTCAGGATGACGCCGCCGCTTGCCCTGGAGGCGTTCCTTTCCAAGCTGATCCTCCTCCTCTACTCGGTCGCCGTCATCTGGTACGCCTCGAACCTGACCCAGTTGATCGAGGTCGTCCTGCGGCGGCTCGCCGGCCGCACCGAATCACCGCTCGATCAGCAACTGGCCCCCTTTGCCGCCAAAACGTTCCAGTGGGTCTTGCTGATTCTCGGCGCCCTGTACGTGGCCAAGACCGTGTTCGGCCAGGACATCGGGGCCTGGTTGGCCGGTCTTGGAATCGCCGGCTTGGCCGTGTCGCTGGCCGCTCAGGACTCGCTCAAGAACCTCTTCGGCTCAATCACCCTCCTCCTGGATCGGCCGTTCCGCGTCGGCCAGCGGATCGTCTACGCCGGCTACGACGGCACCGTGGAGGAAATCGGCTTCCGCTCCACTCGGCTCCGCACTCAGACGGGCAACCTGGTCAACATCCCCAACTCGAAGATCGTCAACGACCCGATCGAAAACATCGGCGTCCGTCCGGCGATCCAGCGGGTGATCAACGTGACGATCACCTACGACACCCCGCGGGAGAAAATCCAGCAGGCAGTGAACCTCCTTCGCGGGATCCTCGAGGAGCCAGGGATTGGCGAGCCCATCCATCCCGTGATCAACGACACCCCCACTCCCCCACGGGTCTTCTTCAACGACTTCAACGCCGACAGCCTCAACATCTTCGTCATCTACTGGTACGCGCCGCCGTCGTGGTGGGACTACATGGCCCACGCCGAGAAGCTGAACTTCCGCATCTTCGAAGAGTTCGAAAAGGCCGGGATCGAATTCGCCTTCCCGACCCGCACGCTCTATCTGGCCGATGACCCCAAGCGGCGGTTGCGGATTGAGATGGGGAGCAATGGGGCGTAGAGCGTGGGGAGGTAGGGAGAGGATTCTGACCGGTGGCGATGCAAAGCGCAAGCCCACATCCCCACGCCTCACATCCCCACGCCTCACTTCCGCGTGTTGCGTTGCATCGCTGGAAGCTCACTCTTGGAGAACGGCTGCCAGCGGGCGTCGACCTGTTCAAGCTTGGGGACGCCCGGGTGGAGCCAGAGGCCGTAGCGGAGACGGAGGGGACGGCCGGGCTTGAGGGTCAGGGGACCGTTGACGGTCAGCGATGCGCCCATCCAGCCGTCGCCACGCACATGAAACGGCGTGGGATAGCTGACGTTCGTGGGATGGTCCATTAACGCAATGCCGCCCGCAACCTCGTTGGTCACCGGCCCACTGTAGTCGACCCAACGGGCCGGCTTGCGAAAGACGGGCTCTTCGCCGCGCTGCCCTTCGGAGTTGAGGATCCGGCCGCCGCCGTCGTCGACGCCGATCGTCTTGGCCATGCGCACGCCGATCAGCCCAAAGGGGCTCTGCCCGAGGACTAGGGGAGCAGGCCCAGGGGCTTCCAGTTGCAGGTCGACGAGCAAGAGCCATTCGTCGGCGGCAATCCGCTGAACCTCGATCCGCCGCCGTTCGGTCATGAGCGTCTTGCGCTGGGCATCCGTCCACGCATTGACGCCCAGCAGCCAGGCCGAGGTCGGGCCGTCTTCATACTGCTCGA
>JBDKTH010000553.1:0-2289 GCA_039680305.1 Thermoguttaceae bacterium
GCAGAGGCGATCAGCCCGGCGGCGGTGGCGGTGACTCTCCGTGCGGAAGGCTTCGCCAAACTGCCCCGACGACGGGAGGAAGAGCGGCCGGAGACCATTTGAGAAATCCCAGTTCTCCACGTCACACACACCGGTTCTGTTACCTCAGATTGAACCAGGCCGCAGGAGGCTACTTTTTTGCCAACATCAATTGAACGGTCTTGGGCTTACCCCCCCTATTCTGTTCCCCGACCCCATACTCCATCCCCATACCCCGATTGCCCCCGCGTCACCTGCCCGTTAAACTAGCGATTATCATCCGTCGCTAGGAGGGGTAGCGTATGACGCAGGCGTTCAATCCGTATCACAAGTGGTTGGGCATTCCGCCGGAGGAACAGCCGGCCAACCACTATCGGCTGCTGGGAATCGCCGTCTTCGAGAGTGATCCGGACGTAATCGAGGCCGCCGCCGATCAGCGCATGGCCCATCTGCGCAACTACCAGGCCGGCAAGCATAGCGAACTCTCCCAAAAACTCCTCAACGAGGTCGCAGCAGCCAAGATCTGCCTGCTCAATCCCCAGAAGAGGGCCGACTACGACGCGTCCCTGCGAGCGGAAATCGAAGCCAAGGCCGCAGAGACCACTCCACCGTCGCCTGTGGCCCTTGACCCTGCACTGGTCGATCTTTTTGAGGCGGTGGAGCCGAGCAAAGCCGTTCCATCGGCTTGCGTTGTCGGCAATCGGCAATCGGTGAGTCTGCCCGTCTTGGGCGCAATCGTCCTCGGGGGCCTGCTGATTCTGGGGCTCGTCGCGTGGATTGCCACGCCATCGAGGGAGAGTCCTGCGACACAAACCGAGGCGGTTGAAAAGAGCGAACCGGCGCAACCCCAGCCGACGCAACCCCCGCCGGTGCATACCATAGAGCCAGCAAAGCCCACGCCAGTCGTCCAAGAGAACCCGAGCCAATCGAAGACCACCGAGACTCCCGCGGAGCCCAAGCCTTCAGCTCCCGTCCACTGCATGCCGATCGGCCCGTTGGACGCGGCTGCGGTTCGTGCACTGCAAGAGCGCGGGGCCAATGAACAGAGCGTACCGTGGGAAACTGCCAATTCCATCGGCATGAAGCTGGTTTTCGTCCCGGCGGGCGAGTTCGAGATGGGATCTACTTCCGCCGAGATCGAGCGTTGGCTGGGAGGACTCAAAGACAAGAAAGTCGAGTGGCAGCGGCAATTGCTGCCCACGGAAGCCCCTCGGCATCGGGTCAAGATCACCAGGCCGTTCTACCTGGGCGCGTATGAAGTCACCCAGGCTGAGTATCAGCAGGTCATTGGCCGCAATCCGAGCGCTTTTTCGGCCGGTGGCCAGCAGAAGGCCGCGGTCGAAGGCAAGGACACAGGTCGCCACCCGGTGGAAAACGTGAGCTGGGAAGATGCGATGGAGTTCTGTCGGAAGCTCTCCGATTCTCCGGAGGAGAAGACCGCCGGGCGCGTCTATCGGTTGCCGACCGAAGCCGAGTGGGAATACGCGTGCCGGGCGGGAACGTGCGCCCAATGGAATTGCGGAGACGACCCAGCGACGCTCCGCGAGGTGGCATGGTTTGCCGGCTGCAATTCCGGGGTAACTCACCCCGTGGGACAGAAGAGCCCGAATGCCTTGGGGGCCTACGATCTGCACGGCAACGTCACGGAGTGGTGCATGGACTGGGCGGGGCCGGACTACTATGCGTACAGTCCGGCGAATGATCCCCAGGGGATTTCCTCCGGTTCCGCCCGTGTGTTTCGCGGTGGTGGGTGGTGGTCGGAGCCCGTGGCCTGTCGCTCGGCGTTCCGCAGCAGTCAGCCGCCGATGGTCCGCCACTACGTCCAAGGGTTTCGCGTCGTCTGCACGCCGGGCCGACAGGTGACGCCGGAGGGCACGCCTGCCACCGCGTCCTCCTTGCCAGACCGGAAGCCCGTGGCCCGCTGGACATTCGATGACCCGAAGAACCCGGGAGCCGACTCGAGCGGTTCGGGCTGTCACGGCAAGGTCTTCGAGGCCACGTATGTGCCGGATGGCAAGGCTGGCGGGGCACTCAATTTCCAGGGAAAAGGCGGCATTGACTTCGAGCCGAGTTCGCTTCCCAAGAGTTTGGATTTCAAGGAGATGTCGATCTCCTGGTGGGGCAACGTTTCGCCCGACTGCCCGGCCTGGAGCGATTGGTGGGCCGTTGCCAACAGCAAGATCTGGCTCGTCGGCGAGGTGAATGGAAAGTGCCCGGAAGGTCCGTATGGAGCTCCCTCGTTGTATGGACCGGGGCCCGTGGCGGGGAACT
>JBDKTH010000710.1:0-5794 GCA_039680305.1 Thermoguttaceae bacterium
GGGATTACGACGGAAATGCGGAGAAGGGCCAGAGGGGGGCCGGAATGGCAGGGGCTCTCCGCAACGATTCCTCTTTCTTCCCTTGGCCTCTTTGCGTCTTGGCGAGAGTCTTCTACCTGGTTCATCCGGCGGAGCGTGCCTGCTACTTTTCTTGCACGCAGGCTACTAAAGCCAGCGAGGGGGCGTAACCGTCCGCCACACCCTCGCTTCTGAAGCGGCGGCGTGGTAGGCTGGTGCAAAGAAGTGGCATCGTGTTTTCCCTTCCGAGGTGTGCTGATGAAAGCGACGTGGCTATTGAGCGTGGGTAGTCTGATTCTGGGGCTGGTGACCGTTGGGCCGTTGCCGTTGCTGGCCGCCGAACCGGGACGCACGACGATCACCTTCAAAGTGGTCAAGACGGTTGCCGGCATGGCCGAACGAGAGCCGACGGTTGTCCTGCTCCCCGCGGCAGACCAGTGGAAGGTTCGCCAGCAGATCAGTTGGAGCGGGGAGAACCTGCGGGAGATCTTTTTCACGGTGGAGGCGACGGATCCGGCGGCTGAATTGCCGGAGGTTGCTGTAAAGGCCCCGGGGATCGTGCCGCTGCGGGTCATCGTGGGCAAGACTGACGTGCGATTCTCCCACGCCGGCGACACCACCCGCTTCACGTTGGTCCGCGACACTCGCAATGCGATGCTCTTGACCCAACTCCTTCCTGATCCCGAAGGCGGGCTGCCGATTTACATTTACCACAACTTTATCATCCGTAAGGATGGGCAGTACCGCGGCAAGCCGCGTCCCGAGGTCGAAGTCCGGGCCGTGCTCAACTACCTGGTGGCCGCCCGGGAAGCGTTGAAACTGATGGGAGGAAACGGCCCCAAGGAGCAGAAATCCTACGCCGGCGACATCACGCTGATGAGTTTCGAAGTGGCCTGTGCCCGCGCGCACAACGACTCGCCGCCCCACGTGCACATCATGCTCTGGGTGCCTGGCTACGTCGGCGGCGAGATCCCGCACTTCTACATGGATGCCCAGGGAAAGATCGTCAACAACCAGTTCGACGTCCTCGGCGACGAGGCGGGAAAATTCCCCGAGCGGGCTGCGGTGATCGCCGAGAAGAAACGTCGCAGCGGCCAGTACGGGCCGGGCAAGCCGTGTCGGCTCTACGACCTGGAAAACCGCCTTGCCCTGGAACTGACGATCACGCCCGAGGGCGGCCTGCAACTTGGCCGGGGCAACCGCGAACCGTATCTCCTGACGGGCGACGTCCAAGGGCCGGGCGATGCAGTCCTCGTCAAGCAAGGCGACAAGACGCTGCTGCGAGCCCGTGTGAGCGACGACGCCGAGCATGGCGAGACCCAGGTGACGGTCGAGCATCTGCGCGACGGAGTTGTTGTCCGCACACTCCGGCAGACGCAGCGCTACGATCCGTTCACCGGAGTGGAGCGAGGCAAATAGGGTTCTTCCCACGTCGCGGCGGTCAATAGAAAACCGAAGAAACTTGTTGAATTCTCATGAAAGGTCCTGCAAGAGGGAGCCGATTCTCTTGCGGAGGGGATTCCTGGTAGTAGACTAAAAGCTCATCCGACGGGAACCACGCAGAACGACCCAAGGAGCGAAAAGCATGGCACGTAGCAACTGGACACGGCGCGAGATCCTTCGACTGGGCACCGCCGCCATGGCAACGCCCTACCTGATCCCTTCCCACGTGCTTGGCGCCGACGGCCAGCCCGGAGCCAATGAACGCGTGAATGTCGCGATCATCGGCCTCGGCGGCCGGGCTCGGGATATCGTCAAGGCTTGCCGCGGCGTGCCCGAGGCGCGGGTCGTGGCCGTGTGCGATTGCTTCGCGCCCCGGTGCGCGGCATTTGTCAAGGCGGTGGGCAAGGACGACAAGTGGGCCACCTACGACGACTTCCGCAAGATGTTCGAGAAGGAGAAGCTTGACGGCGTGATGGTCGAGACGACGACCCACGCCCGGGCCTGGGTGGTGGTCAACGCCATGCAGGCGGGAATGGACACGTATATTGAGAAGCCGATGTGCCTGACGATCGCCGAAGGCCGCTACATGGTCCAGGCGGCCCGCAAGTACAAGCGGGTCACCCAGGTCGGCACGCAGCAGCGGTCGATGCCGATCAACAACTGGGCGAGCGACCTGGTGAAGAATGGGGCCCTGGGCAAGATCCATACCGTGCTGGCGCCGAACTTCGTCGGGCCCGACACGTGGACCGACAAGCCCGGGCAGAAGGAGCCCGAGGGCGGCCGGGCCGATTGGTGGGACATCTGGACGAACCAGGCGGTCTTCCGCCCCTACCATCCCCAGTTGCACCATGGCTGGTCGCGCTGGTGGGACTACGACAGCGGCGGCGTCTGCTATGGCGTGACCGGCTGGGGCACTCACTCCTACGACCAGGTCCAACGCGCCTTGGGCACCGACGAGACCGGCCCGGTCGAGATCTGGCTCGAGGAACCGGTCGAAGTGAGGAACACCGGCAAGTATATCGAAGGCCCGAGCGTCGGGGATGTCGGCGAGGAGGACACGGGCAAGGACTATCACAACCTGTCGCGTCCGGTGATCGGCCCGCGGGCGAAAGTCTCGATGCGCTATGCCAACGGCACCGTGCTGAAGCTCCACCTCGACGGCGACAAGGGGCCGGGACTCGGCGCCATTTTCATCGGCGAGAAGGGGAAACTGGAAATCAACCGCAACAAGCTCGCCAGCAATCCCAAGGAACTGATCAAGTCGGCCGACAACCCCGGACCGAACCGCCGCGACGAGACGGCCTACCACGTGGAAAACTGGGTGCAGTGCATCAAGACCCGCGATCGCTGCACGGCCGACGTCGAGTACGGCCAACGCTCCTCGACGGTTTGCTACCTGGTCAACATCGTCCGGGCCGTCGGCCGTGTGGGCGAGAAGCTCCAGTGGGACCCGGTCGCCGAGCGCTTCACCAACTGCGACGAGGCCAACAAGATGCTCGCGCGCGAGCGCCGCAAGGGTTACGAGCTTCCCAAGCTGGCGTAGGTTGTGGTGCGGGCGCGAGCGTCTGCGCCGGGTGCCACTGGCAAGATGCCCGTGGCACCCGGCGGGGACAAGGCACGCGACCGACGTCCCCCCTTCCAATTTGCAGTTTGCGTTTTCCAATTCTTAATTTTCAATCTGCCCCAACAAAAGGATTGCAGATTGAAAATTGGAAAATGCAAATTGCAAATTGAGGGGGCGGTGTGCCACTGCTTGCCTTCCAGGCAAGCAGTGGCACACGGTTGGCTATCTGAGGAGCAGTCAACGTTTTCTAGGCGTGGGCGAGGCTTTGTTCGCCCTCGGGGAGGAACGTGCGCAGATAGGTGGCCAGGTTGGCGTCGGAGTTCACGATGCCGAGCTTGCGACGGATCTGCTCGCGCTGGCGCGCGACGGTCGAGGGGGAGACGTGACGGATCCGGGCGATCTCCTTGGTGGTGAGATTGTCGCGGATCATCCGGCACAAGCTGATTTCCAGCGGCGTCAGGCTGGCGAACGTGCGGGAAAGATTGTCGGCAAACGGAGAGGCGATCTCCTCCAGGCGGGTTTTCAAGAGGGCCACCATCGGCTTGATCTGGGGTGGGACTTGTGCTTCGAGCGCGTGGATGACGGGCATCACCAGTTTGTCGGCGCTGGCGGCGATCGTGCGATGCGTAGCCTTGCGCTCCTCTTCAATCCGACCGAGGACGGCGCAGAGTGCCCCATTGGCCTGCTGGAGAGCGCCCCGTTCCAGGTTTAACTGCTCGACCGTCTCGCGAAGCCGCTGGATGGCCTCCAGACGCTCCACCGTCTTGCTAAGCAGCGCGGCAACGAAGCTCAAAAGGGCCCTTTCCTCATGCGTGAAGGGGCCATTGTCGGCTTCCGGGCAAGCCGCCAGGTAGGCCACCTGAAGCCTGCACACCGGAACCCCCTGCACACAGATCTCGCCCTCCATCATCCAGGGGGATTCGCGGTAGTTCGGCGTGGCGAAGACCTGGCCGCGGAGAATCGCCCGGGCGCAGCAGATTTCCGGATGTTGCCAAGCGGCAGGCAGGATTCGGACCAGCCCTTCCAACATCTGTTCCAGGCTATGGCCCGAGTGGACGACCAGTTGCCCGAGAGCCCCTAGAAACTCCAAATGTCGCTTCCACCCGCCGGCGGCGTCGGGCGAGCGAGGATCGAGGCGTGAACGCGGGAGGGAAGCTTCAGGGGCTTTCCGGATCAGACGTTGGGGCTTGCCGCGGCCGACAAGAGACGTCATCGGTGACTCCACTGGCTGGGAATAATGCCCCTCATTGGCCCCTGAAAGGAGGTTCGATTTCGGGAATTCCCGTGCCGTTTCCATTCTCCTGAGGACTCTATCGACAAGAACCGGGACATGCTTCGCGATGATTCGCGCCCCTCGCCGTTGGCTCATCGCCTCCGCTGTCGATTGTAGCAACGTTGGGGAGTTTGCCGTCCTCCACGTTCCCCGTTGCCTAGTGCGACTAGGGGTTTCATACCAGGAATCATCTACTTGAACCTCGGGCGCTGCAACCTACCTATTAGTGATCATGATTTCGGACGATGCATGGCCACATCGCACAGGCCCGTCCTGACCAAAAGACCGGCCAATCCTCGGAAGAAGTTGATGACTGCTCTGATGGTAGTGTAATCCCCCCCAAAGTCGCAAGGAGCGTTTGTATGAGTTGGTTGTATAACTTGAGCACGATGAAGCGGTTGATCCTTGGTTTCTCCCTGGTATGCGTCGTGATGATCGGGGTGGGCTATACCGGCGTGTCCGGAATGTCGGGTATCAATGAGATGCTCGCCACTCTCTATGAGCGTGACATGAAAGGCTTGACGAGCCTGAAGAACGCGAACCTCGATCTGATGTTCATCGCCCGCGAGCTTCGCGAGGCGATCATCGCCAAGGACGGTTCGGAGATTCCGGCGATCCGCGCCAACACCGACAAGTACATCGCTTCGCTCCGGAAGAGTCTCGACGACGCTGGGAAGACCCTGGTGACCGAGAAGGGCAAGGCCGAAGCCGCCAAAACCAATGAGGCGATCAATCGCTACCTGGAGGTCGTCGACAAGGTCCTCGTCCATGCGGCCGCCAATCGTCGCGACGACGCGCTGGCCGAGCTTCGCCGGGGCGGCGGCATCGTGAAAGAGGCCGTGGGGGCGCTCGGAGCGCTTGCGACCACGAAGGAAGACCTCGGCAAGAAGATGTTCGACGAAAGCCTTGAGACGTATGTCGCCCGTCGAACGACGATGATCGCCGTGATTGTCGGCGGGGTCGTCCTCGCCATGGCGTTAGGGGCGTTCATCGCCCGGACGATCGCCACGCCGCTGGTCAAGGCTGTGAAGGTCTGCGAGGCGGTGGCCAAGGGCGATTACAGCCTGCGGCTGGACGTCCACACCAAGGACGAGGTCGGCCAGATGGCCACTGCCTTGAATCAGTCGATCGACGCCAGCGTGAAGATGATGGACGACATCAAGGAAGCCGCCGACCGCGAACAGAAGGCCCAGGCCGAACGGGCCGAGATGGAACGCCGCCAGCGAGAGGAAGAGCAGCGTCGCAAGGCCGAGGAGGCCGAGAAGGAACAGCAGCGACTGGAAGCCGAACGCAAGCTCAAGGAAGAACAGGCCCAGCGCGAACGCCAGCAGGCCGCCGAGGACAAACGGAAGGCCGACGAGCTGCGCCGCAAGGTCGACGACCTGTTGAAGGTCGTCAACGCCGCCTCCAAGGGCGACCTGACCCAAAGGGTCACCGTCCAGGGGAACGAGGCGATCGACGAGTTGGCCGCGGGGATCAAGAAGATGCTCGAGGAT
>JBDKTH010001304.1:0-11469 GCA_039680305.1 Thermoguttaceae bacterium
AGGCCGCCTTTGCTTCCATGAAAAGCGAGGCCGGAAACGCCCCTTGGTGGTTGGAGGTATGAAGAACCAAGGACTGCTGCGCGTCCTTGCTTCTTCATATTTGCCCAACTTATTTCTACGCAGGCCCTAGCTGGCGCCGTCAAAGACCTCGGCGCCGTTGGTGGCCTGGCAAACGTAGAGTGTCGGGGTGTGGCCGGTCAGATGGGCGTAGTCGGCCGCAACGGCCTGGACGAAGCTATCGGCCGCCGAGGCGTCGATGATCGCCACGGCGCAGCCGCCGAAGCCCGCGCCGGTCATGCGGGCCCCACGGCAGGCGGGATGGCCCATGGCCGACTCGACGATCGCGTCCAGGGCGTTACTGGACACTTGGTAATCGTCGCGGAGACTGGCGTGGCTCTGGCTCATCAGTTCGCCCAATTCATCCACATCGCCCCGGATCATGGCCTCGGCCGCCGCCTCGGTGCGGTGGTTTTCGGTGATCACATGCCGGGCCCGGCTGCGGACCGGTTCTTCCAGCTCCCCGGCGCGGCGTTGGAACGTTTCCAGGCTCACGTCACGTAAAGCCTTCACACCGAAGAATTTAGCGGCTGCTTCGCACTGCGAACGACGCTCGTTGTAGGCCGAACCGACCAAACCGCGACGCGTAGCCGTATCGAGGACCACCACGGCGATCCCCGACGGGAAGGGGACTGGCTGGGTGGCCAGCGAGCGGCAGTCGATCAACAGGGCGTGGTTGGCATGTCCGGCTGCGGAGATCAGCTGGTCCATAATCCCGCAGTTCACGCCGACCCATTGGTTCTCGGCCTTCTGCCCCAGCTTGGCCATCGTGGCCGGATCCCAGGGGAGGTCGCTGACCGCCGCAAACGCCCGAGCGGTCGCCATTTCCAGGGCCGCCGACGAGGAGAGGCCGGCGCCCAGGGGGACATCGCCACACATGACGCCTTCCCAGCCCGTCAGCCGATGCCCAGCCTGCTGGAGGCTCCAGGCAACCCCTTTGAGGTATTCGATCCAGGAGGGCTCCCCCTTTTCGAGCTTGTCGAGAGAGAACTCGCTCGTCTGGTGATAGTCCAGCGAATGAACCACCACCCGGGAATCGTCGCGGGGCCGCAGGGCGATCCAGACCGCCCGGTCGATGGCCAAGGGGAGCACGAAGCCGTCGTTGTAGTCGGTGTGCTCTCCGATCAGATTGACCCGGCCCGGAGCACGGACGATCCAGCGCGGGGCCTGACCGAATTGGGTGGCGAACGAGGAAGTAACGGCGTGTTGGTCGATGGGCATATCAGCGTCCGTATCCGAAAAAGCAAGCTCCAAAAGCCCTCTACGAAGCCTTCATCGTGGCCTCTTCAGCGGCGAAGGTCAAGGGGAGCGGAGGGAAAGGATGGGAGGGAAAGGATGAATGATCAAGGATGAATGATGAATGCAAAAGAACACGCCCGCGAGAGGGGGACTCGCGGGCGAGTATGAATTATCAATCAGATCGTCTCAAGCACCCAAGGGCTAGTCAGCGCCCCTCGGCCCCCCTTTGAATTCATCATTCATCATTCCGCATTTCTGCCGCGGTAGGCGTCGAGGGAGATGCGGCGCTCGGCGGCTTGGCCGGTCTCGTCCTGGGTTCGCCGCTTGCCAATCACGTGCAAGGGAGTCACGCCGTTGAGCTCTGGCATGAGCTCGACGAGCTGGTCGACGAGGACTTGGGCCATGCGACGGATGGAGAGCTGTTGGCTTCGCTCCAGGATCGCCGTGGCGGTCTTCATCAGGCGGACCATCTGGGCGCGGCGGAGCACGGGCAAGGAGAGCGGATCGTTGCTCTCCACCAGGAGCTCGCCGACGGGGACTTCCAGGGCCTGTTGCCACTGGTACAGTTGACTCAACAGCAGGTCGGAGTCTTCTCGTTCCTGCATCTTGATCTCACGAACATCCGTGTTCATGCGCCGCGCCAGGGTGCGACGGGAGACGCCTTGGAGGCGTCGTACGTGGGCCAGCCGATGCAGCGGCTGCTTTGAGGAACCTTCCATGCTGCAATCGAAATCACAGTCGAGAATGCTCATACACGGTGCCCTCCCGGCCCACATCGCGAGTGGACCGATCGATCACCTCGCTCAATGAATGAGCGGACGGAATCACTCGGGCTGGCCCCTGGCGAGAATCGCCCGGCACGCAGGAGGCGGCCGGCCGCAGGGCGTCGTAGTCAGAGTCTGTCGTGAGTCGAGCGCGCGAGCCTAATAATGAAGAACACGAAAGAGTTCACAGGCTATGGAAGATGCTCGTAATCCCGCGCCGGACCGATCCGACAGAACGTCTACTTCCCAACGGTCGAAACCTGCCTCTGCCGAAACGATCGTTCGTTTCCCAGAGACCGCCCCTTACGTGTATACCGAAGCGAGCTTGAGGGCGTCGCGTAGGCCCGGCCGACTTCGGCGCGCACAACGATCGCCGGTGGAGTCGGAAGTCCAAAACAGTGACGAGATTCTCCAGGCGACGATCCTTGCCCGAACTGTCGCCGCGGTCATCGAACTGACCCGTCTAGGAGCCCTGGTGCCAAGAATACCGGTTGAGCGCATCAGAGTCCTACGCCTATATATTACAAGGGTAGATGTCTTTTGACAAGTAGACATTTTGGCGCAGCAAAAAAGGGGACAAGGACCACCTTGGACGAGCGGTTAGATGCGTCCAACCGTCGCGATCACGGCGTCCCTTGTCCCCTTGAGCTCTCGTCGCGAGCCCTCACTCGCCGAGGGCAAACTCGCGCAGACGGGCCATGTAATTGGGGCGCCGCGGTCGGCTGGCGCCACCGGCCGAGTACTCCCGTCCGGTCGGCGTGTCGGCCTGATCCAGGATTACCCGCATCGCCTGGCGATCGATCATCTGATAGCTCTCTTCCGTGGGCGTCTCCGGCCAGAGGGACGAGGCATTGCGCGAGGCCGCATCGCTCGGACGGCGCGCAAGGGCCGATTCCCGCATCACGTGCCACCGCGTCTGGACCTCTTTGATCGACAGGCCGCTCCCCTCATCGTGCAAGAGGATCACGTCGCCGGTGCTCTTCTGCAATCCGGTCCGTAACGACGCCAGGCGTCCCTGTGGGACGGCGTGGTGCGCTACCCTGATTTGGGGGTAACGCTTGGCCAATTCGTCGGCCACCTCGATCGTGGCGTCAGTCGAGCCGTCATCGATGATGATCAGCTCAAACTGACGGGTCAGATCGGGCAAGACGTCGAGTATCCTCTGAACCTGGCCGGCCAGCACGGACTGATGATTGTGAACCGGAAGCAGAACCGTGAGCGAACGTTCCAAGAGCGCACCTATTTTCAATTGGGAAGACCAATTGGGCAAAACACTACACCGCGCTGGAGTTAAACTTCGGACATCCGCTATCACGACTGCAATTTACCCGGCAAGGAGTGCATTGCGCGCATCATGCCGAGACAAGCGATCTTGCGGATCACGCAAGCCGTAGCTGCGGCAGGGGTGCCGCCGCCTAGGCTGGTGGTTTCTTTGTAGCCATAATAGTTATCGTGCTCCACCTGGTGGGGTTCGCCCCTGGCAACATCGCGGTTGGCGGATTATGCTGAAGGATTCGGTTTCCATGAGAACCTTGCCAGAGAAAGTTGGGTCTGAGGATTTGCCGACGGCCCCGAGAAAATTGGTAGAATGGTCCAGTCTGTCGTGCTTCAGCGGAGGCTAACCCCGCTGTCGGCTGGATCAGTATTCCCTTACTTTTAATCCTTAGCCCGATTCCTCCCATGGCTGAATCCTCCAAAGCTCCCCAAGACAGTCCCGATTTCTCCAAAGGCGATGGTCTGGTCCCGGCAATCGCGCAGGACGCCGAAACCGGCGACGTCCTCATGATGGCCTACATGAACGCCGAGAGTTATGCCGAAACCCTCGCCACCGGCCGGGCGGTTTACTACAGCCGCAGCCGGAAAAAACTGTGGCGCAAGGGCGAAGAGAGTGGAAACGTGCAGCTGGTCAAGGCGATCTACCTCGACTGCGACGCCGACACGATCCTGCTATCGGTCGAGCAACTCGGCGGCGCCGCCTGCCACGTCGGCTATAAGAGCTGTTTCTATCGCAAGGTCACCCCGGAGGGCCTGCAGGTCGTCGGGCAACGGGTGTTTGATCCGGCCGAGGTCTATAAGAAGAAGTGAGGAGGGGGCAGGGTTCGGGGGTCAGGATTTTGGCGATCGGCCGGGATCCCGGCTCCCAACCTGCGTCCTTCTGCGTACCGACTGAACAAGAGTCCTTTCGTCTAACTCAGCAACGGCAAGTATCATGGCTAACGTGCTTAAACTCGGAATTCCTGCTGGCAGTCTGCAAGAGGCGACCGCGGAACTGTTTCGCCGCGCCGGCTACAAGATCACCTTCGCGTCGCGGAGCTACTATCCGTCGATCGACGATGACGAGATCGAGTGCCTGTTGATCCGCGCCCAGGAAATGGCCCGCTACGTCGCCGACGGCGTGCTGGACGCCGGCCTGACCGGTTACGACTGGATTGTGGAGACCGGGGCCAACGTCGAGGAAGTGGCCGAGTTGGTGTTTTCCAAAGTCAGCCGCCGGCCGGTGCGGTGGGTCCTTTGCGTGCCTGAAGACTCGCCGGTTCGCACGGTCAAGGATCTCCAGGGGAAGCGGATTGCCACGGAAGCGGTGGGGCTGACGACCGCCTACCTCCAGAAGCACGGCGTGCAGGCCAAGGTCGAGTTCAGTTGGGGGGCCACCGAGGTCAAGCCGCCCAAGCTGGCCGACGCGATCGTCGAGGTCACGGAGACCGGCAGCTCGCTGCGGGCCAACAACCTGCGGATCGTCGACGAGATCCTCGCCAGCACCACCCGGTTCATCGCCAATCCCCCGGCGTATGCCGACCCCTGGAAGCGGCAGAAGATCGACGACATCGTGCTGATGCTCCGCGGGGCGATGGCCGCCGAGGGGAAGGTCGGGCTGATGATGAACGTGCCGCGGACCAGCCTGGGCCAGGTCCTGTCGCTGCTGCCGGCCTTGCAGAAGCCGACCGTCTCGGATCTGGCCGACCGCGAGTGGGTGGCCGTGAACACGATCATCGACGAGCCGATCGTGCGTCAGATCATCCCCCGGCTGAAAACGGCCGGTGCCCGCGGCATCGTCGAATACCCGTTGAGCAAGATCATCGATTGACGACGGGAGCCGACCGTGGCCCGGCGGCCCAGTCGCACTCCCAGGGCGATTTCTGGACGAGTCCCTTTCATTGCCGGAGTGAGCCATGAGCGCCGAAGCCAACCTCGCGAAAAAGCTGGCCGAACTGGGCGTGGAACTGCCGCCCGCGCCGGAGCCGAAGGGGCTCTACAAACCGATGCTCCTGGTGGGCAACCTGGCCTATACCTCCGGCCATCTGTCGACCCATCCGGATGGCAGCGTGCTTGTTGGACGAATCGGCGCCGACCTGGATCAGGCGGCCGGCGCTGGAGCGGCCCAGCGGGCCGGGCTGGCGATCCTCAGCACGTTGCGGGCCGGCCTGGGAAGCCTCGATCGGGTCCGCCGGCTGGTCAAGCTGCTCGGGCTGGTCAACTGCACGCCGGAGTTTACCCAGCAGCCGGCCGTGATCAACGGCTGCAGCCAACTGCTGGCCGACGTGTTCGGCCCCGAGGCCGGGGTCGGGGTCCGCAGTGCGGTCGGAGCGGGTTCCCTTCCGCTCAATGCCGCGGTGGAGATTGAAGCGATCTTCGAAGTGGAAGCCTGACACGATGCCACGCGAAAAGATCCTGGTCGTCGAAGATGAGAAAGACATCCAAGAGCTGCTCCAGTACAACCTCGCCAAAGAAGGGTACGCCGTCACGCCGGTGACCTGCGGGGAGGACGCCCTGCGGGCCGTGCGTGCGGAAAAGCCGGATCTGGTCCTGCTGGACCTGATGCTCCCCGGGGTCGACGGCCTGGAGGTCTGCCGGCGTTTGAAACGCGACCCGGTCACGCAGGAGGTGCCGGTCGTGATGCTGACGGCCAAAGGCGAGGAGGCCGACATCGTCACGGGTCTGGAGCTGGGCGCCGACGACTACATCCCCAAGCCCTTCAGCCCACGCGTGCTCATTGCGAGGCTTCGCGCCGTGCTCCGACGCCGGACCAACGACCCGGTGGACCAGGCGGCGACGGTCAAGATCCGCGCGCTGGCGATACACCCCGGGCGGCATGAGGTGCTCGTCGACGGCGAGCCGGTCAGCCTCACGCCCACGGAGTTTCGCGTGTTGCACTACCTGGCCAGCCGCCCCGGCTGGGTGTGCACCCGCTACCAGATCGCCGAGGCGGTTCACGGCGGCGATGGGATCGTCACCGACCGCTCGATCGACGTGCAGATTGTCGGCCTGCGCAAGAAGCTGGGACCGGCCGGCCCCTATATCGAAACCGTCCGTGGCATTGGCTACCGGTTCAAGGAATAAGGATCATGCATCCCCGACGGCTTCTCTGGCAGCTTTATCCCACGTACCTGTTGATTACGCTGGCCTCGTTGCTGGCCGTCGGGCTCTTCGCCGCGGTCACCCTGCGCGACTTCCACAAGGAGCGGACGAAGGACTCCTTGGAGACGGCCGCGCGGGCCATGGAGGACGCGATCCTCGCTCGCCTGGCCGCCAACGAATATGCACAGCTCGACGCGTTCTGCAAGAAGCTGGGGCCCGCGACCCGGATGCGGATCACCGTGCTGCTGCCGTCCGGCGAAGTGGTAGGCGATTCGCTGGAAGCCCCAGCGGCCATGGATAACCATGCTGACCGCGAGGAGATTCGCAAGGCGCTGTAGCAAGGTCTGGGCTCCGCCACGCGGTTCAGCTACACCCTCCGACAAGACATGCTCTACGTGGCGGTCCCGCTCCAACAGGGCGGCAAGCCGCTAGGCGTGCTCCGCACCGCCATGCCGACCACGGAGATCGCCAAGGCCCTGGCCGTGATCCACCTGCGCATCGGACTGGCCGGGCTGGTCGTGGCCCTGGCGGCGGCGAGCGTGAGCCTGCTGGTCGCCCGACGGATCAGCCGCCCGCTGGAGGAGATTCAGCACGGGGCCGAACGGTTCGCCCGGGGCGACCTGCAACACAAGCTCCCCATCCCCCCGCTCCACGAAGCGGCGACCCTGGCCGAGACGATGAACGACATGGCCGCCCAACTCGACGCCCGGATCCACGATGTGATCCGGCAGCGCAACGAGCGCGAGGCGATCCTTGCCAGCATGGTCGAAGGGCTCCTGGCCGTGGACCTCGACGAGCGTCTCTTGAGCCTCAACCAGGCCGCCTGCCGGCTGCTGAGCCTCGAACTGGACAAGGCCCAGGGGCGCACCCTTCAAGAGGTCGTGCGCAATCGCGAACTCCAGCGTCTGGTCAGCGAAGTCTTGTCCCGCCAACTCCCCGTGGCGAAGGATCTGGAGATCGTTTCCCGCGAGGGGGAGAAACGGCAGCTCCACGCCCAGGGCACCGTGCTGTACGACTCGCAGAATCGCCCCCTGGGGGCCCTGGTCGTGCTGCACGACATCACCCGGCTCAAGAAGCTGGAAAACGTGCGCCGCGACTTCGTCGCCAATGTGTCCCATGAGCTGAAGACGCCGGTAACCTCGATCAAGGGGTTTGTCGAAACGCTCCTGGACGGCGCCATGCACAACCCGGCCGATGCCGAGCGGTTTCTGCGGATCGTGGCCTCCCAGGCCGATCGGCTCAACTCGATCATCGAAGATCTGCTGACGCTCTCGCGTCTGGAGCAAGGCGCCGAAAAGGCGGAGATCGCGTTGGAACCGAGCCCAATCCGCCACGTGCTGACGACCGCCGCGGAAGTCTGCCAGTTGAAGGCCGCCGCCAAGCAGATCCAGGTCGAGATCGCCTGCGACGAAGGGCTGTGCACCCGCATCAATGCGGCCCTCTTGGAGCAGGCCGTGGTAAACCTGGTCGATAACGCGATCAAGTACAGCCCCAAAGGCCAGCAGGTTCAAGTCGCCGCGTTTCCGGACAACGGCGAGATCGTGATCCGCGTCGCCGACCAGGGCTGCGGGATTCCCAAAGAACACCTGCCGCGGATCTTCGAACGGTTCTACCGCGTCGATCGTGCCCGAAGCCGCGAACTAGGCGGCACCGGCCTGGGCCTGGCCATCGTCAAGCACATCGCCCAAGTCCACGGCGGCCATGCGACCGTCAAAAGCACCGTCGGCGAGGGGAGCGTGTTTTGCATCCATCTGCCGGCCAGCGGGGCGTGAGGGGGAGAGGGAAGGACTAAGGACGAAGGACGAAGAGAGTATCGCAGAACGCCGGGTGCCACTGGCGTGCCGCCAGTGCTTTTTCGAAACGGGCTTGCACCTTGCCTCTCCCGAGAACCTCATCGATTGTAGGCCTCACGGTCGGCCGCGAGCGATGTCGGCTGCAAGCTCGTCGCGTTCGATGGCACCAGAGGAGCCGAGGCCTGAGCGAGTGGCCTCGCCCGCGAAAGCACTGGCGGCACGCCAGTGGCACCCAACGCTTCACACCGTCTTCGGTCCTTAGTCCTTAGTCCTTCCTCCTTCCGCCGCGCCAAATCGTGTTGAAACTGGGCCAGCCGTTGTGCTAGGCTGATGCCTGGCAGCCCAAGAAGGCAAGCCGGTTGGATCTTTGACAATTGACGCTTTCGACAAATTGCCCTCGCGCTCGGCGTACGGCCGTCCGGCCCGACCCAAGCGCCGCTTGGCGGCTGCGCGCATGGCTCGTGCCGCTTACCGAGCACGGGCCAGGACCTTGGAACGCGGAAACCATGCAGGGGGAGGTAAACCTAGGTGGTACGGATTGGGCCGCAGTAAGTAGATGCCCATGAATTGTGCAACACATCCCCACTTTCGGGTTGGTTCACTTACGTCTTTTCGCCTAAATGTAACTACCTGAATAACTGTCACTTATAAATGTGCGCCGCGTCGCAAAATGTGCATCACAACACGTGAGGCTTTCCACAATTCTCTCCCTAAACATGGGGGTGATCCGCGGAGTGCCGGCCGGCTGCGGAGGCGGTTTGCAGGATCACCCCCCCCAACCAGAGGTAACTGGCTCACGCGATCGTCCGTACTCCCTTTAGCGACCGAAGGGATCGCTCCATTCGGGGCCGGCGACAGACGGGTTGGCGGCGAATCGCAGCTTCACCTCGGGCTTGGTCAGGACGATGAGGGTCAAGATGCCCAGAACCGTGCCAAAGGGAACGAAGATGCATTCGACGCCGCTCATGACCAGGCAAAACGTATAGTGCTCGCGCCGGGCGAGGAAACGTCCTGCCATCGCCATGCAAATGGCAAAGGTCCAGCCGAGCAGAATCATGACGCCTGGGATCACGATGAAGATCCAACCCACAATGGGGGCAGCGGGTTGGGGATCGGGAATGGTCCCCACGACGAGGAGGATCCCGATGACCAGGTGTACGATGGGAATGCAGGCAATCAGGCCGGCCACGCCCGCGACCACGTAGTGGAAGACCGACAGAAGGTCGAGGTAACGGACGTCGTCTTCGCTCATGATCAGCCCCGTTTTTGAGAGAACCGGCCCCTTTGTCATTATGGCAGGAAAACGATCCCAGGCCAAGCATGGGGAGGTTTTCCTGTCGTCTGGTCCCCACGCCCGGATTGCCCGGAGTCGCCCGGCGAGATACACTTGTGCAACGCACCTCAAGGAGACTCGGACGTGTCGTTAAAGCGAATTCTGGTCACCGGCGGGGCCGGCTTTCTCGGCTCCCATCTCTGTGAACGGCTGGTCGAACAGGGGCATGACGTCATCTGCCTGGACAACTTCTTCACCAGCCAGAAGTCGAACGTGGCCCACCTGTTGGATCGGTCGAACTTCGAGCTGGTCCGTCACGATGTCACACTGCCGTTCTTCCTCGAGGTCGACGAGATCTACAACCTGGCCTGTCCCGCGGCCCCCGGCCACTACCAGTTCAACCCCATCAAGACGATGAAGACCTCGGTGATGGGGGCGATCAACGTGCTGGGCATGGCCAAACGCTGCCGGGCCAAAATCCTCCAGGCCTCGACCAGCGAGGTCTACGGTGATCCGGAAATCCACCCCCAGCCCGAGAGCTATCGCGGCGCCGTGAACCCGATCGGCCCGCGGGCCTGCTACGACGAAGGCAAGCGCGCGGCCGAGACCCTGTTTATGGACTACCACCGCATGAACCGCGTCAATGTGCGGATCGTGCGGATCTTCAACACCTACGGCCCACGCATGCACCCGTTCGACGGGCGCGTGATCTCCAACTTCATCCGTCAGGCCCTGACCGGCGAAGACATCACCATCTTCGGCGACGGCTCGCAGACCCGATCGTTCTGCTACCGCGACGACTTGATCGAGGGGATCATCCGCATGATGGAGAACCCCCAAGGGCTGGTCGGTCCGGTGAACATCGGCAACCCGGGCGAGTTCACCATCAAGGAACTGGCCGAGATCATACTCGAAATGACCGGCTCGCGTGCGAAGCTCGTGTACGAACCGCTTCCGGCCGACGATCCCACGCAGCGTCAGCCCGACATCAGCCTGGCCAAGAAAGAACTCGGCTGGACGCCGAAGGTGCCGCTGCGGGAAGGGCTGGCCAAAACGATCGACTGGTTCCGCAAGATCGACATGAGCCACTACCGCCCGCCAACGCCGAATTACTAGGGGAGAGAGACTCGGGACGCGGTACACGATTTCCCCGTTTAGCCGCGGCACTTGTGCCGCGCGACGGCTCAGCGGTCGTGCAGGGCGGCACGCCCCGGTTCGGAAAGAGATGATTCTTTGACCGACTGCGGGGCCACTTTGACGATCTCCAGCAAGAACAGCCGGCGGATCGCGTCGTAGCCGCGCTCGTTGGGGTCTTCGAGGTTCGAGGCGTACCAGTAGTACGGGTCGTCGGAGCGATAGTGCGGGTGCCAGAACTGGCGGCAGTGGATCCCGTGGCCGAGGAATTCCTGGTACATGGGGACCACGTGGACGTTGGGACGTTTGCCCGCAACCCGGCGGATCGCTTCGTTGTAGTCCGCGTGGATCGCCAGGCCGTCGGGCCAGTGAGGCAGGCCGGCGGCCGGGGCGTCGCCGGTGGCGTCGGTCGGGTCGTAGATGTCGGCCACAAAGATCCGGCAGCCGCCGGGAAACCGCTCGGTGATCCGATCGAGCGTCTCGCCGAACCGTTGTTCAAACCGCTCGATCCATGACCTGGCCTGGACCACCGTGGCTCCATACATGGCCCCTTCGCGCGGCGGACGCTGGCCATAGCTGTGGATTAGGTCGTTGCCCCCGCTGGTCATCACAACCAAGCCGAACGTATCCGGATCCTGCGTCTTGAGCCGCTCGCGCACGTGTTCCACGTGATCGAGCGAGGTGCTCCCGGAAACGGCCAGGTTCAACGTCTCCAGGTTCGGCAGCACGGCCTTCAGGCAGATGCCGCTGAGGTCAGGGAACTCGTCTTCCGGGTTCACCGCCAGGCGGTCGAAATACCCATAGCCGCGGCGTGCGCCAAAGCCGGCCGTGACACTGTCGCCCAGGCCCACCA
>JBDKTH010001245.1:0-3017 GCA_039680305.1 Thermoguttaceae bacterium
CCGGTGCGGTACAGGGCACGGCCAAGCGAACTGCAAGCTGCAAAGACCAACCCAGCAGATCGGCTGGCTCGACTTCGCCTTTTCGATCATCAAACATGTACCGCTGCAGTGATACACGATCGCCAGGACAACTCGGTCAGGCGTGCGGCAGAAAACCGCCGAGCCGCTTGAGCCGCTGCTGGAGGTCCTTGACGTTCACCTGGTGGGTCAGGCCTTCCTGGCTGGCGGCCATCGCTGCCGCCACACCGGCCGCCTGGCCGGTGATGAAACAGCCGGGCATCACGCGGATCGAACCATGGACCATCCGGTCGGCGCTGACGCAACGTCCGGCGACCAGGGCGTTGTCCAGGCCCCGAGGAGTCAGGATCCGATAGGGGATGCCGTAGCTCTCGCCCTTCTTGTAACGGAACTGCTCGTCGAACTCCTTGCGATGTTGTTCGTAGGTATCCTTGCCTGGCTTGCTCGGGTGATTGTCGATGGCATAGGCATAGCGGCCGATTTCGTCGTCGAACACGGCCCGCTTCAGGTAGTCTTGGAGATTGAGAATGTAGTCGCCCGCGATCCGCCGTGTCTCACGCACGCCGAGAAGCGAGCCAGTGGCCACCAGACGCAGGTTCTCGAAGCCCTTGAGGTAGTTCTTGTAGTAGCGTTCGTACTCGGTGAGGCTTCTCCGGCCTTGCACGAGTGCCTTGGTGAGCGAGACTTCGTCGGTGCCGTCGACGCCGAACGTGTGGCCGATGTTGCCTCCGCCCATGTCGCCGCCCATGTTGTGCATCCCGGTAAGATGCTCGTCACGCACGGTGAATACGCCGTCGGCAAAAGCCTTTTGGAGCATCGCGCCGTCGGGCTGGGGCCCTTTGGCCATGTTGGCACGGTAGGTCTTCCAATCGATCCCGGTCCAGGTGCTGCAGAGGGTGCCCGGCATGAGGTTCCCCTCGTCGTCCCCTTTTTCGAACGAAGCGCCGGCCATGACCGACAGATCGCCGTTGCCAGTCGTATCGATGAACACCTTGGCCTCGACGGCGAAGATTCCGCTCGGCGCGGCGCAGATCGCGTGGGTGATTCGTGAGCCGGCCTTCTCTACGCCGATCAAGGTGGTATGGAAGGAGAAACCGGCTCCGGATTCGACCATCAACGCGTCGTAGGCCCGTTTGAGCACCTCGGCGTCGATGATCGTTCCAGGGACGTGTGGCCCTTCGGCCTTCATTCGCTTGAAGATCCGCTCGCCCATCCCGCCGGCCAGGAAGTTGATGCCATCGGTGAACTGCATGAACACGGGGATGCGACCGGCAGTGCCCATGCCGCCGAAGCAGGAGTGTTGTTCGGCGACAAAGACTTTGGCGTCTTGAGTGCGGGCGGCTAAGGCCGCGGCCGTGCCAGCGGGACCGCCACCGGCAATGAACACGTCCACGCGATGTTTGACGGGAATCCGCCGTTGGAAGACGATCTGGCCGACGTCTGGCGGGGTCATCTTGCCGGTGTCGGCGCTGGCGTTCGGAGTCGCCGCCGTGTTCGCGGCCGCTGCCATCGCGTCTCCAGTGGCCATCGCTCCGAGGCCCAATCCCGCCACCTTGAGCCACTCCCGTCGCTGGATGCGTCTGGTCATCGTTGTCTCCTTGGATTCAATAAGGCGTTGTGCGGCCGGGATAGTCGGCAGCTCCATCAATCGTTTCGTCGCGTAAACCGAATCGCCAGATCGCGGTCGAGCGACTCAATTGGCAGTTCCAGGGTTCCGTTCCTACTGGTGAGGTTGCGCGGACGGATGATTCCGCCCCGGGTGTCACCGTATTCGATGGAGTACTCGCCCTGGTCCATGCCGGCCAGCGTGATCCGCACGTCATGCACCGGTTGATGCTTCTGGCCGAGCAACTCCTGGCTCAGGTAGCTAGACGTCAGGTTCTGGATCCAGAGGAAACCGCCTCGACCGTCTCCCAGTCCTTGGGCTCTGACGAGCCCTTGAACGCGGTCGGTGTTCAGTCCGAAGTAGCAGGCTTGGATACTGAGAGAGTCGTGCCCTTCGTTGGCCAGGGTGATTCGCTGGCAGCCTGCCGGCAGCGGCACTCGTAGCCACCGTTCATTCTGGGCCAGCTCTCTTGGGCCGCCGGAGAACTCGGCGGTCAGCGCCTGTTGGTCGTTCCGCCGCACCTCCAACCGATTGCGGCCGCTGCCGATCGTACCGAGTTGCAGGATCAACTCGCCGCCTCGCGGCGGAATGTCGATCTCCAGCGTCGGCGTTGTTCGCCACGGCTGCCGATCTTTGTTGTGGCCGTACAAGATATGCCCGAACCCGGCCAAAAAATGATTGGGGCTTTCCGTATCGACCGCGAACCGCTCGACGGGGGCTTTCATGCCCGAGGTGATATCTCCGATCGAATAGACACCGATCATCGTTTTCAGTTGCTCGGGCTGGTAGGCCATCTTCGCCGCGACGACCTCGGCACGCAGCGGCTTCCAGTTCTCGCGATGGAGGGGAAGACGCTCGGCAAAGTGGCGGATCGAGCGGAACTCGTCCCAAGCGTTGTACTTGTCGACCGAGGTGTGGAGCCAGGTCATCACCCCAGAGACGCCGCGAGCCAACCCGTTCCACAACTCGTCGTGGACCGTCGATACGAACCATCGCGGATCGTCCAGATACCAGCACTCCTGGATCAGGCTCGGCTTGGTTCCCGCCAGGCGGTTCTGGAACTGGAGGTAGTCCTCAAACACCTCGGCATCGAAGCGGAAGTTTGTGCCTACGATCAGCGGGCGCCAATCGCGGGTCACAGCATGACAATAGTCGTGCATTTCTTTCAACCAAGAAACGCCTTCCGGACTGGCACGCGAACAGTCGTTCCACGAGTTGATCGCCCACAACGACGTCGAGTAGCCCCACCGGGCGAGGATGTAGCGAAGCCGGTTGCGGTAGGCGGTGCGTGCGGCCGGGCTGGACCAGAATTCGTCCGGCGTCCGGCAAACCCCGCCGACGCGCACGTTGTAGGGATTGGCCGCCCAGCCCCCGTCGCCGCGGCCCTGCTCGT
>JBDKTH010000841.1:0-7019 GCA_039680305.1 Thermoguttaceae bacterium
ATCCTGAACAGCCAGCCGATGGGCTTTTACGCCCCCGCCCAACTCGTGCGCAACGCCCGGGAACACGGCGTCGAAGTCCGCCCGGTCGACGTGAACCGGAGCCAATGGGAAAGCGGGCTGGAAGAAATGCAGAATGAAGGAGAACAGGATTCCTCATTCTGCATTCTGCATTCTGACTTCTGCATTTCCCTCGGTTTCCACATGCTCGAAGGGATGGCCGAGGCACACGCTGCGAGGATCGTCGAGGCACGCGGGGACCGGCCGTTTCGCTCGTTGGAGGATTTCACGCAGCGGACAGGGCTTGGGCAGGCGGTGATCACGCGGCTGGCCAAGGCCGGGGCGTTTGGGACGCTGGGACTCGATCGGCGCGCGTCGCTGTGGCATGCGCTGGCCCAGGATCAGAAGGAGTTGCCGCTGTTTGCCGGGCATGAGGCGAACGATGAGCCGGAGCCGGCCCTTCCGCCGATGTCGCCGGCCGAAGAAGTGCTGGCCGACTACCGGACGGCTGGCCTGTCGTTGTCGGCCCATCCGCTGAAGTTCTTGCGCGCGAGTCTCGATTCGTTGGGCGTCGCCCAGGCGGAGCAGTTGAAAACCTGGCCCAACAACCGGCCGGTCAGCGTGGCCGGGCTGGTCCTCGTGCGCCAGCGTCCCGGCACGGCCAAGGGGATCACCTTTGTTATCTTGGAAGACGAGACCGGCCAGGCCAACCTGATCATTCGCCCCACCGTCTGGCAACGTTTTCGCAAGGCGGCCATGGGTGCCACCGTCCTCCTGGCCCACGGCCAGTTGCAACGGCACGAGCAGGTGATCCACGTCCTCGTCACGCGTCTGGAGAATCTCTCCGACCGTCTGAAGGATTTAGCTCCCCAGTCGCGGGACTTCTGCTGAGTCCTTCCTTCGACATTTGGCCTTTCGGCATTTCCGAGACCAAAGACGCCCCGCTTTGCGGCGGCATGCGGAACGCCGGGGAGGGCGTTCCCGACCGAGGGGATCGTAGGTATGATGGTAGACTGTGCTTGGTTGTCACGCCAAGAGGCTTCCAACGCAGGAGCTGTCGCATGTCGGACCGACCTCGCGTCGCGTTGATCGTCGAAATGTCGGGCGTGTACGGCCGGCAAATCCTGGAGGGAATTACCCAGTATCAGCGGTCGCATCGGCCGTGGTCCGTGTTTCTGGAGCAGCGGGAACTGCGCGCGCCGCCACCGCCCTGGCTCCTGCGCCGCCCCTGGGACGGCATCATCTGCCGGTCGACCACCAGTGCCTTGGCTCGGGCGTTCTTGCGCCGCAACATCCCGGCCGTCGATCTGAACGATCTCCACGGCGGGCTGGGGCTGCCACGCATCTGGTCCGACATGCGGGCGATCGGGCGCGTCGGCGGCGCGCATCTCCTGGAACGCGGCTTCCGGCACTTCGCCTTCTGCGGCTTCAGCGGCGAAACCTGGTCCGACGGTCGGCGTGACGGGTTTTGCGAGGCGGTCGGAGAGGCCGGCTTCGACTGCGCGGTCTACCAGTCGCCGTGGCACGGCCGGCATGTCCCGGCCTGGGACAAGGATCAGCAGCGATTGGTCGCCTGGCTCCGCTCCTTGTCCAAACCGCTCGGCCTCATGGCCTGTAACGACGTGCGTGGACAACAGGTGCTCAATGCGTGTCACATGGCGGACGTCCATGTGCCTGAAGAGATCGCGGTCGTCGGGGTGGACAACGAACAGGTGCTCTGCGAGTTGTGCGACCCGCCGATGTCGAGCGTGGAGCCCAATCCCGAGCGCATCGGCTACGAGGCGGCCGCGTTGCTAGACCGGCTGATGGCCGGCGAGAAGGTCTCGGCCAGCGAGATGCTCATCCCGCCGCTGGGCGTGGTTGCGCGGCAATCGTCCGACATCACCCGGATCGACGACCCGGACGTGGCCGCCGCCTTGACGTTCATCCGGCAGAATGCGTGCAACGGGGCGAGCGTCGAACAAGTGGTCGCCCACGTCGCCGTGTCGCGCAGCATCCTGGAGCGACGCTTTCGCAAGCACGTCGGCCATTCCCCGCAGACCGAAATCCGCCAGGTCCAGCTCAAACGCGTCCAGCAGCTTTTGGTGGAAACCGACCTTTCCCTGGAGGCGATCGCCCGACTGGCCGGCTATGTCCATCCGGAGTACATGAGCGTCGTCTTCAAACGGCTCACCGGCGCAACCCCCGGCCAATACCGCGAGCAGACCCGGCTCCGCAGCCGGTGACCACGTCCATGGAACGGTCTTCGTTTAGCCCGGTCGCTTGCGACCGGAGCGGCAGTGCGCCACGGCCCTATTTCCCCGCGGCGGCTTGGCCGGAACGGCGGAACGATAGCCGCAGCTTGGCTTCGCCCGTGGTCGCGCGGCGGAGCGTGACGGAAATCACCGGCCCGGCATCGGTCGACGTCTTGTCGATCTCCGCGCTCTCCGCAGTGGCCCCGGCAAACGCGAACGA
Source organism: Thermoguttaceae bacterium (assembly GCA_039680305.1). GTDB lineage: Bacteria > Planctomycetota > Planctomycetia > Pirellulales > Thermoguttaceae > JBDKTH01. Next base: position 2,452 of record JBDKTH010000841.1, read on the forward strand.
CGACGGCACGTGGAAGAACGCCGTGAGCCGGTCGTTTTCCACGAGCTTGAACGTCGAGACGAGTTCCGCACGCTCCTTATCCCACGTCACATCGGCCAGTTCCACACCACCCTGCGAAACGTGCCGGTCGGTGGAGAGATACTGCGGCCGGTCCGTGCGAGCTTGAACCGCCAGCAAGAGGTTGGAATGCGGCTCCAGACGCACCTCGAGCTGGTCTCGCCGGGCGCCGAGGAACTTGTGTTTCCAGAAGTCGTGCACGAGGTACTCTTTCGTGCTGTCGAGTCCCAGTTGGGCAAAGTCCACTCGCAGCGTGGTCGGCTCCTTGGTCCAGTTGAAGAGCGAGACAACGTCCCAACTCCCAAAAGGCCGGCGGATCTTCAGGTCCCACACCGGCTTCAATTCGTCCTGCGGCACAAGATCCAGCGGACGCACGTCGCACACCGGGAGAGTCTGCTGCAAGAGCCGCATGCGTTCCGGGGAGAGCTTCGTCAGCTTGTCGCCGAAAAACGTCAGTTGGCCCGGCAAGGCGACGACCGTGGTCGCCAATCGGGCGACATCCATCGACGCGAACTCACCGACCATGAGCGTGTCCGGGTCGTTGTACCACAGGATATTGTTCACGAAGAGCTGGGCCTGCGTCGCCCGGGCTTGGCTGAGATAGCAGGCCCAATCGGGCGGATTCGGGAAGTGAACGATATCGCCACCGATGCGGCCCGCGTCGGCCCAAAGCACATCCGCCCCGCTGTAGTGCCCTTGGCAGGCCAGGAAAACGCGGTCCGGCCCGATGCCTCGCCGCAGCGACTCGATCCACATCCCGTACGGATCCGCACAGGGCTCGCGGAACGCGGCGCGAACTTCCGGCCGCTCGAAGAAATGGGCCGAATAGCCCTCGTTGCGCCCCGACATGCCGTCGCTCTTGAAGAACTCGTAGCCCCACTCCTGGGCCATCGTGCGATGGGTGTCCTCGGTATACTTCCGCACCGCGGCTTGCGACGGGTCGAGCACGTAACGCCCGTTCCAGTTCCGCATCGGCCGTCCGTCCGGGTGGTGAAGGAACCAGTCGCGGTGCGCCTTGTAAAAGTTCTCGTCGCCCGTGCCGAACGAAACCGTCCAAATCCCCGGCCGGAAACCCAACTCGCGGATCTGCTCCGCCAGCCACTTCATGCCGTGCGGAAACTCCTCGGGCGACGCTTTCATCGTGAGGTTGTAGAAATCGCTCACCGGCAGTCGCGGCGAATTCTCCTGCCACGACTCGATCGACCAGAACTCCAAGCCAAACGGCTTCAGATACTGGGCACCCACGCGGGCTTCCGCCAGATTGTCGTTCTCGGTCGCCGGATCGAAGTAGATGTTCCAGGCCATCCAGCCGGTCGGCGCCTTGGGGCACCGCTTGCGGTCGATCAGCCGATACTTCGGCACGTAGCGCGACCGATAATAGTCAGGCACCACCTCGATCGTGATCGTCGACGCCTCCGGTTTCGACACCTCGGCACTCAGGCTGGCCCGAAACCGCACCGCCGCGTCGGCCGGGGACTCTTGGGTCGAAATCGACCGATTCTGCCCACACAATCGCAACAGCAGATCTCGCTCGGCGTCGAAGATCGAGTCGTTGAGCCGGCTGTCGGCCGGTCCGGACGCCATCTGGACCACCGCGTTTTCGCTGCTCACCTGCGTCCGGCAGGCGAACGCCCGCGAGCCGAACCCGATCTCCGGCGTAAAGCAGAGCTCTCCGCCATAGGTGTGCGGCGGACGATGCAGGACGGTCAGCGAAAGCCGCAGCGAGTCGGCATTCAGCGCCACGTAGCCTTGCGTGTCGTTGCGTTCATCCACCAGGGCCAGACGCCGTTCAATGCCATCCCGCGCCGGTTGGACGCTCCAGGTCGCGCGCTTGCCATCGCGCACGACGGTAAACGAGAGCCGGCCTGTCAGGCTAGTCCCGGACGGCGAGTGCCGGCACTGGAGCGTCGACGACCGCCCGTCAAACGAGGCTCGCCAACCGGCAGGGGCGTCTACGACCACCAAAGGCGAATCGGGCTCGGCAGATCGCGCCGTGGCGGGGAACAACAGAGCGACGAGGCTTAGCGTCCAGGGCAAGAGGCGACGAGGCGTCGTGATGATCATCGGGGGGGCTTCTCCATGCGGGCGGGTTGCCTCCGGAAGGCGGAGTGCTACGTGTCTCTTCGCTATTCTAACCGATGTTCGCCGGCATTTCCCGCGAATCGCAAAGGATCTCAAGAGAAATACGCTCTTTCTCAATGCTCCCCCGTAGGGGGACGGTTATCATGGCGTTGGAACATGGTAAAGAGTCTCAAAATCGGGCATCGTAACCTTTGCGGAGGAGATGTGGCGATGGACAAGCGGCTTGACGCGATGCGGCAACGGGTTCGGGATCGACTCCACGCCGCGTGTCGCCAGACGGAATCGCCCGATCTGCTCCACGAATGTGAAACGCTTGGACTCTCCTGGCCGCAGCGGGCTGCCCGGCTGACTCGCCGGATGTGCGAGGCCCAGCGGCCGCAGATTGAGGCCGATCAGAAGATCGTCTTCACCCGGACAGTGCCGCAGGTCCCTCCGCTGTTTAGCGATGTAGACTGGAACGAGCGCACCGCTGGGCACACGGTGCACGAACTGGGGCCGATCAGCAACATCTGCGCGGATTGGGGGCATGTCCTCTCGCAAGGTCTGCTGGGCCGCCGGGCCGTGGCCACCGCAACGGCGGCTCGCCTGGCCGACGATCCGACGGCTGTGGAATTCCTCACCGCCGCCGTGGAAACGATCGACGCCGTCCTCGACCTGGCCCGTCGCTATGCGGAAGAGGCTCGTGCCCAAGGGCGTCCGGACCTGGCCGAGATTCTCGATCATGTTCCGGCGAACCGGCCGCGGACGTTCCACGAGGCCCTGCAATCGCTGCGACTGATGCACGCGGTCGCGTGGCTCAGTGGGCATTACCACGTCGGGCTGGGGCGTTTCGATCAGTACATGTGGCCCTATTTGGAGGCCGATCTCCGCGCCGGCCGGCTCGACGAGGTCCGCGCTGAGGAGCTGTTGGCCGAGTTCTTCATCTCGCTCAACCGCGATTCCGACCTGTACCCCGGCGTGCAGCAGGGCGACAACGGCCAATCGCTGATGCTCGGCGGCGTCACACGCGACGGCGCAAACGGCATCAATCCGCTTACGTCGATGGCCCTCCGGGCTGCCCGGGATGTGGCGATGATCGACCCGAAGATCAACCTCCGGATCACCAAGGACACCGACCTGGAACTGCTGACCCTGGCCGCCGAGTTGACCGCTCAAGGCCTCGGATTTCCCCAGTATTCCAACGACGACGTGGTGATTCCCGCCCTGGTCGCCCACGGCTACGACCTGGAAGACGCCCGGGATTACACGGTCGCCGCTTGCTGGGAATTCATCATTCCGGGCAAGGGGATGGAAGTAGTGAACATCGGCGCGGTGTCGATGCCCGCGGCCGTTGATGTGGCGATCCGCGCGGGCCTGGCGGCGGGCGAGGGGCTTGAGGGGATTCTCGATCGGGTACAGACGGAGATGGGCCGCCAGGTCGAGGACGCCCTGTCGCGTTACCGCCGCCTGCTCCTGCCGCCTGCCCCGTACTATTCGGTCTTGATGGACGGCTGCCTGGAATCGGGACGCGATCTGTCGCAAGGGTTGAAGTACAACAACTTCGGCATCCACGGGGCCTGCTCGGCCAATGCGGCCGACGCCCTGGCGGCCGTCAACCAACGGGTTCTCAAGGAACGGTCGATCGCGGGCACGGAACTACTCGAAGCGATGGATGCGAATTACGCCGGCCGTGACGACCTGCGGCAAAAGCTCCTCGATGCGCCCAAGGTGGGCAACCATGACGACGAGGCCGACGCGATGCTCGTGGCTCTGTTCGATCGCTTTGCCCGGGCATGCGAGGCCGTTGGAGACAATGGGCGGGGAGGGATCGTCCGCCCGGGGTCGGGCTCGGCCATGTACTACATCTGGCTCGCCGCCGGGCATCCGGGAATGCACGAACCGGTGGTGGGAGCCACGGCCGACGGCCGCCGGGCCGCGGAATACTTCAGCGCCAATCTGGCCCCCGCGCCGGGCGTCCGCGTCCGCGGCCCGATCAGCGTGCTGCAGAGTTTCGGCAAGCTCGACTATCAGCGGATCGCGAACGGCGGGCCGATCACCTTGGAGCTTTCCGACGCGGTGTTCGGCGACGCCGATGCCTTGCGAAAAGTGGCCCTGTTGGTGCGATCGTTCGCCCTGCTCGGTTGCCAACAGCTTCAGCTCAACACGATCAACGTCGCCAAGCTCTACGACGCCAAGCGGCATCCCGAACGCCATCGCAATCTGATCGTCCGCGTCTGGGGCTGGAGCGGCTATTTCTGCGAATTGGAGGAGCCTTACCAGGACCACGTCATCGCGCGGCACGCCTTCGCCACCCCCGACACGTGCGCGGTCGCCTAACGCCTTGGTGATCAACGATCGGCCCTCCAGGAAATAACTGGGGGGAGCCAGGAACGCCGGATGCAAACGGGAATTGTCTTCGATATTCGAGAGTTTGCGATTCACGACGGCCC
>JBDKTH010000393.1:0-4558 GCA_039680305.1 Thermoguttaceae bacterium
TCAGCCGGTGATCATCGTCTTGCCGGAAGGGGCCATGATGAATGTTCAGGCGGTTGTTTCCGCCGACCGCCGCTATGTCCGGATCACCATTCCGCAAAACGGGATCATGTTCTCCGCGGTCTCCGAAGTGAACACGTTCAACACCACGACCGGTGCAGGCCAGCAGGGCCGAGGCGGCACCGGCGGCCAAGGCTACTCTGGCATGGGCGGCGGCTCGGGGGGCACCAGTGGCGGCCTGGGCGGCAGCTCGGGCGGTGGCATGGGCGGCGGCGGCTTCTAGGACAGGGCCCACAACCCGCGACGCAACACTCAGAGTCTGTCCGGAAAGCGTTCCTATGGGCTACCCTCGCCCACGCAGCGGGAGAGGGTGGCGAGGAACGAGCCGGGTGAGGGCCGTTGGAAATATCGAGAAACCAAAGCTTTCCCGCCTCCACCCTCACCCCCGGCCCCTCTCCCGCTGTTCGGGCGAGGGGAGCCTTTCCGGACAGACTCTCACAGGCTGGATCTCCTCCAGCCCCCCTCACACAACCCGGTATCCCTTGGTGCCATGCGGGAGAAGTCCGGGGTGTGTGAGGCGGGCTCCGGAGAGTCAGCCTGTTTTTCGTACCAGCCCGGGCAACACGTCCAGATCGAGGGCTTCAAACCGGCCGGCCTTGTACCGTTCCACGGCGATCGCGCCCATCACGGCGTTGTCTGTGCACAGCTTCAACGGGGCGATATGCAGCCGGATGCCTTGGCCGGCCGCTTCGTCGGTCAGCCGCTGCCGCAGCCTCGCGTTGGCGGCCACGCCTCCGCCGACGCACAACGTCTCTAGGCCGGTCAGCTCCATGGCCAAGAAGGCTTTGCCCACCAGGCAGTCCACCACGGCCTCCTGGAAGCTGGCCGCCATGTCGGCCACTTGTTGCGGGCTGAGCTCGACGTGCTGAAAATCCGGCCGGCCGGGACCGGCGATCGCGTAGCGCACGGCCGTCTTCAAGCCGCTGAAGCTGAAGTCGAGCCGCTCCCGATCGTTGAGAAATGAGCGGGGAAAGCGGTAGGCCTTGGGATCGCCCTCTTGGGCCGCTCGCTGAATCGACGGACCGCCGGGATAAGAAAGCCCCAGCATGCTGGCGACCTTGTCGAACGCCTCGCCGGCCGCGTCGTCAATCGTGGCGCCTAGGAGCTCGAAATCCAACGGCCCGGGACAACGGTAGAGGCTTGAGTGGCCCCCGCTGACGATCAGGCCCACGCACGGAAAGACGTCCTCGCCGCTGGCGATCCGGCAGGCGTAGATGTGGGCTTGCAGATGGTTCACGGCGATCAGGGGAAGGCCCAGGCTAACGCAGAGCGTCTTGGCCGCCACCAGGCCTACCAAGAGCGAGCCGGCCAGGCCCGGGGTGTTGGCCACCGCCACCGCGTCGAGCTCGGTCAGTTTGACGCCCGCCCGGCGCAAGGCCTCGTCGATCACCGGGAGAATGCGTTCCACGTGGGCCCGCGAGGCGATCTCCGGTACCACGCCGCCAAACCGCTGGTGCAGTTCGTCCTGCGACGCAACGACCGAACCGAGCACTTCGAGTCGCTCGGTGACAATTGCCGCGGCGGTCTCATCGCAGCTCGATTCCAAGGTCAGGATTTTCACAACAGGGCTCACTTCGCCTGAGAACCCCCAACACCATCCGGACCTCTCCGGCATTGGATCTGGGGATACCGGGTTATATTAGGGGTTCTTCGCCAATTCCGCCGTCAGGTAGTCGACCGCCATTCGCAGTTGAGCATCGATGAATCCCAGCTTTTCCTGGGGCTTTTCCGCCGGCTCGGCCGCGGCGGGCTTGGCCGTGACAGGCTTGGCTGGCGTGCTCTTCGGTTCTGCGGGAGTGGCCGAGGCTGGGGCGGACGACGGCGGAGGGACGCCGCCGGCTTTTTCTGGAGCCTTGGCCGGTTGGGACGCCGCCGCCGGCGCGTGGTTGTCCTTTGTGGCGATGGCCGTGACCGGCGGTTGGGGCGACTTCGGCAGAACGATGTCCCGCTGACGCCGATTCTCGATCAGGGCCAACAGTTCGCCATCGTCCAGTTTCAGCTCATAGCCCTTGTCGGGCATCACGCCCCATTCATCGCTTTCCTTGGCGTCGGGGAAGCGGTGGATGTTCTTGCCGCTGGGACGGCGATAGCTGGCGGTGGTCAGTTTCAAGGCACTCCGCTGTTCTTCCAGGGGGATCACATTCTGCACGCTTCCCTTGCCCCAGGTCCGCTCGCCCATGATCACCGCCCGCTTGTGGTCCTGCAGACAGGCTGACACGATCTCGCTGGCGCTGGCCGTGAAGCGGTTGACCAGGATGACCATCGGGAAGTCCTCGAACGTGCCTTCCTTGTGCGCCTCCCAAACCCGTTCTTCCGCATTGCGTCCCTTGGTGCTCACGATCCGACCGTTGGAGATGAACAAGTCGCTGATCTCAATCGCCGACGTCAGCAGCCCGCCTGGGTTGAATCGCAAGTCGACGATCAACCCGTGGAGCTTCTGCTGCTTGAGCGATTCGAGCGCCTTTTCCAACTCCTGGGCCGTATCGCGGCTGAAGCCGGTGATGCGGATGTAGCCGATCCCCCGGGGCTTGTCGAGCAGGAAGTCCCAGGAATCGTCCGATTGGCGATGGTCGCCCAGGACGGTCTCGATATGGATCACTTCCCGCTTCAGGGCGACGGTCTCGCGAGCTGTCTTGCCCGGGTGGATGATCGTCAGCGTGACCTGGCTGTTGGGCTCGCCCTTCAGTTGGCGGACCGCCTCGTCGATGGTGATATGCGCGGTGCTCTTGCCGTCGATCTCCACGATCTGATCGCCGGCAATTAATCCGGCGCGGTAGGCTGGCGTGCCGACCAACGGGCTCATCACTTTCAACTGCCCATCTTCGATCGTGATCTGGATTCCGATTCCGCCGAACTCGGCATCGACCGTGGTCTGGAATTGCTTCAGATCGTCCGGGTTGATGTAGTCCGAGTACGGATCCAGTTCCCGCAAGAGCCCGCGAATCGCGGCTTCGACCAGTTGGCGCCGGCTGATGTCCTTGACATAGCTGCGTTCGACCTGATCCAGAGTGTCCACCAGCAGCTTCTGCAGCTCATAGACGTCCTCTTTCTTCTCCTTGGGCTCCGCGGTGGCCGGCGCGGCCAACGTCGGCGGCGCCAACAGGCTGCCCAAGAAAAGGAGTACGAACAGGAGCACAGGGGCGGATCGGACCATAGAGCCTCTCCTCAACCAGTCCGACAGACCCGGCCAACGATGGCCGAAAACCCATCGGAAAAGCCGCAAATCATCCTTCTTGCGTAACTTACAGCAAGTATAGTGGACCACTATGGCAGGGGCAAGCCAATCGGGATCACACCCGACGGGGGGCTAGAAGTCGACCCACGTTCCAAACCCAATCTGCTCCTCGTGTTCCTGGAAGAACTGCGACTGATTGCTCTTGCCGTTCAGATAATGCAGGCCGCAACGAAGAAGGCGGCCGTTCGCACTACGCCACTCCCAGCCGGTCTGGACGACCAGGGTCCCCCCAAAGTCGACCTCCTGGTGAAGTTGGGTTCCCACGGCCACAAACGGTGCGCCGCGGCAGCTCGCCGGCATGGCCGGGCTGTACTCAACGCCGAACTGGAACTCCCAAGGCTTGGCGCCGCCGTCGGTGTAGAACGCCCAGCCCGTTTCCGCATAGAGCCGGATGTCGGGATGCGGCCGCAAGGCAACGCCGAGGAGCAGGGACTCCCGGGAATAGTTGAGCCGCTCGACGTCGGGATGCTTGAGCAGAAACTCGTCGCCCAGGTGGGCGCTGAGGTGGTAATAGCCAAACTTCGTTTCCCACGGGCCATGCCGATAGGTCAACGGGATGCCGGCGCGAAAGTCGACCGATACGAGGTCGCGATCGTAGTCGAGAGTCAGGCGTGGGAAGGCTCCGCCTTCAACATCCAACTCGAACCCTTCGGGCCAGAGGGGATCCGAGGTGCCATACCGCAAGATTCCCACTCGGCCCCCGACAGAGGCGTCCCAGAACGAGCCATCCCGTTCGTGGAACAGAACCACGCCGAGCCGCGGCTCCTTGGGGCTGGCCAGATAGGACCGGTAGATCAGCCCCTCAGGGAGCACCTGCCAGGTCCAGTATTGCTCACCCGGCCAGCTGGGATTAGTTGGGGGAAGGGAAAGCCCTGTACCCGTTCCCTGGTTACCGGGCAAAAAAGTCGGACTACCTGGGCCGAAGTCGAGCGCATAGGGGGCTGGGCTGTTCGACGGAGGGGCGACCGCGGTCGAGGTGGGCACCGCCTGCATCACGGTCTGCGCAAGGCATGGCCTGCCGGTGGCCAACAAGCCTCCCGCGACAATCGTGGTGATAACGACGCGTGCGACGAACATGAGGCTCTCCTCAGGCACTGCTAGCTCTGCGAGCCCAAGGGGGTTGAGTTATCAACTTCCGAACGAGGGGGGCATAGTGTAGTAGTTTACTCGATTTGGGGGGAGAGGAGTTGTTGGTGACGTAACGTGTGATTGTTAAAAGAGTTATTGCGAAGCCTTTAATCACTAGTCCTTAAAGGGGGCGGCATG
>JBDKTH010000703.1:0-12716 GCA_039680305.1 Thermoguttaceae bacterium
ACGGCCTCTTCCAAGGGGAACCCGGCTTCGATGAAGGTCTCCAGGTCGCGGCGGACCGTCTTGTCGCTAACGCCCATCTCCTCGATCATCTCCTTGACGGAGAGGCCGTAGCGGCGCGAACAGAGGAGCCGCAAGAGCGTCCATTGTCGAACCAGGGGAGACTGTTCCATTGCTGTGTCACTCGCTCTCTTGGGTGGCAGGAGCCACGATTTCGAGTATATCCGGCCTATTCCTGGGGGCAATCCACTTCCCCAGAAGTAAATTGCGAATTTGCTGGGAATCTGGGCACCCGCTCGATGGTATTGCGGCCCCTGCGTCGCCTGTCCGGCAAACGACGCAAGGGATTCTTGTTCTTCCGGTCATACGGCCTCCGTAAACGCTGCCAGGTGGCACAGCCGATCGGCATACAGGAGCGAGGCCCCCACGACGCCGCCTCCCGAAATCTCCAGTTCTTCGCCCAGCCCCAAGGCAGGCGCGCGCAGCCGGGCCAGGCCTGCAATCCGGTTGATGAACCGCTCTGCGACGTGGGCGCTGCCTCTTGGCCATTGCGCAGGGCGTCGAAGAAGTAGGCATCCGCGATGCGGCTCCAAAGCAGCGTGAAGGTCTTGGGCGAGTCGAAAAGGTCGAGGCCGATCACTTGCTCGCCCCGGGCCACCAGGATTCCTGCCGTCCCCTGGGGCAGGCGAATGTCCTGACGGCAGGCCCGGAGCTTGACCTCGCTTGATACGAGACCATCGGCCAGCGAGGCCGTGGGAGAGTGGACGCCCAGGTCCCCAAGTCCCTTGGCTACCTCCGCCCAAACCTCGCCCTGGTCGCTCTCGGCGGTGCCATGCTGCTTGCGATTGGTCTGAACGGAGTGCATCTTGCGGGACCGGAGGCTCGGCGGGGCACAGAAGGCCGTTTGCAGCTGACGGGCAGAACGAACTTGGAACTGGCGGCGACGAGCACCGTGGCGTTGACCACCCGGTTCTGCTTGGCTCCCACGAGGATCTCCCCTTCAGGAATAAGCAGGGGCCTGTCGCACCGGTTGTGGACCCGCAGGTTCGGCACGCTGCCGTCCTCCGGGATCTCCTCCACTACGGCCAGCCCGTGCTCGATGGCTTCGCCCAGAAGCACGTAGGGCGGCTCGGCCGACGAGGGCCACGAAAGCGGGAAAACGGTCAGAGGGGAGTGGTGCGACGGAGGACTGATCGTGACCTGGGCCAAGTGAGCCCGGAAAGCAGCCATCGCCCGGATGGCAAGTGAGGCCTCGACCTCCCGGGCAAGTCCGGGCAGGACGGCCAAGAGCAGGCGGGTCTGCGGCAACAGCGGTGCCTGCTCCAGGCGCCGGAGTCCCTCGGCCAATCCCCGCACCACGCCCGGATCGGTGTACCGATGGGCCTGCTCGTACGCCCGACGAACCACTTCGTGCAGGGCGTCCTGGGGGCTACGGACCTCCGTCTCGCGGAGCCACGGCCTGCCTTTGTCGCGAAGGACTACGCTTAAGACCAGGGGATGGGCCGTCGCGGCGAAGGCCCAGCCGCTACGGGCGGTCGGTAGATGGGCCGCGATCCGCAAGGCTCCATCCTCCAAGAGCGGAGCGAGCCAGGACACCAGTTCCCGTGGCAGATATCCCGATAGCCCCAGTCCTTCACTCTCCACGCGAATCGCCTCATCGTCGCATGTCCCCTTGGTCTACAGCCGCACCTCCAGCGCCGGCCCAGCGTCCGTCTTTCTGCGGCGTCGGAAACCCACCAGATGCGTATCGATCTCGCCGAGGACGTGTTCCTCGGACGGCGGCACGGTCATGCCGTCGTCGCTGCAACTGACGGTGCGAGTTGCGCTCATACGATCCCCCTGAAGCGGACGGCACTTTCGCTCAGCACGCCCCGTGGCCCCGACGGCCACGAGGAACTGCCGACACGCCTGATAGGATAACCGGGGGCTTGGTCAGATCACGACGAACGTGACGTATGTACAGTGCTCCCGAGTTGCCCGAGGGCGAGCTTTTTGCTGTGCGCGGCGTCAGAAAGGACAGAGCCAGCCAGCGGCTTTTCGGCAGGATGGCGAGAAGCAACCGCCTCTATGCTCGAGCTTTCTCTCGAGACGAGGTTGAGACGATCCGGCTCCAATTGTTGGGCGGTCATCCTCCTCCGGATGCCTCCCCGGTTGCGTCCCGTCAGCACCGAGGCGTTCCCCGATCCTCAGGCCCGTCCACTCGCCCCCCCGAGCCGCTCGGGATGAGCCTTGGCCACCATGATGCGACGCGCGTGACCTGGGATCGAACTCCGAGCGTCCTTCCCATCGCGGGGAGGGGCCGTCGGCAGTCCGCAATGGCCCATCGACAACCTAAATTTCTCCAGCATCCGCGACACATTCCACGACAGGCCGGGCGACAAGGTCGCCCGGCCTTCTTCTTCCAAGGCCCTGCGGTTGGTCGCTCAAGCGACCTTCTGCGGGGGCTAACCATTCTCTTGCCCGGCTCGTCAACCCACTAACCACAAGACCACGGAGGTATCGTGCTCATGCTCGCAGATTACCGGTTTGATCTTCGCGTTGGGTATTCCGCGCCCCTCATCACCCGCGACACCTCGGAAACCTGGGTGCGTCCATTTGTCGGGCAAATCCTGAGAACCCGGGAGGAGGCCCACGAGGAGCCGGCCGGTCAGATCACCGGCTGGTTGGTGCCGATATCCGGCGATCCGGAGGCCGTCAACCCGTTTGTGGCCTCTGAGGCCCAGGACCTGAAGTGTGCTCGCCTGGTCCGCGCCGTGGTTGATTCTGTCACCAATGAGGTGCGTGAGGATCTGGAACTCCAAGGCTCCGGCGAGGGTGTCCTCTGCGTGGGTGAGGTCTCGCTGCTTCCCGAGTTCCGGGGCTACAACCTTGACCGAGCGGCCGTCTGGCATGCACTGCGGTGGCTCGGCCACGGGTGGCGGGTCGCCGTGGCGGAGTTGGCCTCCTTGAGCGAGCCGCTCGGGGACGAAGGTGCAGAGACCTCCCAGGTCCAGGACGAAACCTTAGCCGAAGAACAGGAGGAACTGGCAGAGTACTGGGGGCAGTTGGGGTTCCGTCCCGTGCCCGGTTCTTCCAGCTACACCTACCTGGACCTAAGTCAGCTGCCCGGTGAAGCACCCAGGATTCGGCTCAGTCGACGCTGAGACGACGCGGTCACCTGAAGCGGCCTAAGTGAACTCGGGCGACCGGTTAGGGGCCATGACATGACTGGCGGCTGTAGCCATCCGCGGGTGGCTCGCCGCCAACGGGAGATCACTTTACGACCGCCCGGGCAACGGGCGGTCTTCTTCTTAGCATTTGCCTGGCATGCCCCAAGCCCCCTCAAAACGTATCAACCACATCGCCGCCCCGTGACACTTGCGGAATCCTCCCAAAAGGCGGCCCAATAGGTAAGAGAAAGACCTGCCTTCGAGGCGGGTCTTTCGGAAGGGAGATCGCCCTCAGGCCGAAGCCTGAGTCGGACTCTTCGCCTCGCCGCGCCGCAGGGCGATCCCTTGGCAACGGTCAAGCTGCAGTTCCCAGTGATTTAAGATCCGTTGCTGGACTGCGACAAGTTCCTCGCAGAGCCGGGCCGTCTCCCGGTGGACTGTAGCCGCCTCGGTCAGTCCAGCCTTTTCGCACTGCTCAGCGACCTCCAGGGCCGCCGCAAACGCCTCCCGGTCAGCAGCGATCCACTGTTGGTACAACGCGACGCGGCGTCGTGCCGTCTCTAGCGCCGTCATTGCCTCTCCTCCTCAGTCAAGATCTCGGCCCCTGCCAATCCGCATGGCTAATCTTGGGGCCCAAGGAATCTGTCGCGGCTTGAGCCCTGGATTTAGGAGGTCGCAATATCGGGACAGACGCCGTCCGGCCAATGCAATTGGCAAGCCGCGTCGCAAGAAGCCGTCGCAGGATTCGGCGTCCATTGACCACCACCGAGACGCTGGGCATCTTGAAAAATGACCGCAGGAGAGTGTTGTGTTCTGCGCACCATCTCCTGGGCGGCTACGGACGGCGTGCTTGCTGGAAGTGCCAACGCAAGCATGAAAACCAGCGACGGATGGGGCATCCGCAACTCCTTACCACTCTGTTGAGGACGAATTCCTGTGCTCAGGTCGGCGACTGGACGGCCCGCTCCTCAGGTTTGCGCAGGCGCCGCAGGTGTCTGAGGCCCTGCACTGCCGCTCGGTGCCGCCGGCAGGACTCTTCCTCGTGCCGAACGAGAAACCGCGACGGGTAGACGGTGAGGTCCTTGAGCTGCACCAGGGCCTCGTGGACCGAGTAGGTCTCCAGCCGCGCCAAGGCCGCCCGCTGGGCAAACAGGCGATCCAGCGGGGTGTCGGCCGCCGTGGCCAAGCATCGCCGCATTTCCCTCGCCTGGTGATCAAGGGTCTGGCGTGTCTCCGGGCGGTCGCCGGCCGCCAACTCCAGACAGAGCGAGTGGGCCGCTTCGCCAAGCGTGTCGACCGCCACCCAGACCGCTGTTCCCGCCAGGAGCTGCTGCAACTCCTCCATTGCTTCCTGTCGCCGTCGATGGGCCCGGCCGACCAAGTCGTGAACCAGCTCGACCAGGCCAGTGTCGGCCCATTCGGCGTCCACGCTCACCAGTTCGGCGAACAGCTCAAACTGCCAGGAAAGCCCCTGAAGCTGCTCGTATTACCGCCTGCGCGTTTGATAGGCCTCCGGTTTGTTTTCGGTGTCCCTCTGCTTTCATCCTAACCGACGACGAACGGCTAAAGGGAAAGGCCCGGTGCGAAAGCGTGCCCCCAGCCATTCCCTCTGGCCGGCCTGTGCGAGGATCGGCGAGCGTGCGCCCCGCCCCAACGCACAGGCCGGCGGCCCAAAGACGATCACGCGGCGGCCTCCGCCACGGCCGGCGTCTGGAGGGCCTCGGCCAAGCGGGCGGCCGGCAGGCCGAGACCGTTGAGGATCGCCGACAGAACACTTCGGCTCAAATCCCAGGCCCATCGGGCAGCGGCACAGACCAGCCGAGCCACAAGCAGAAGGGCCAGACCGCTCAGGACGAGGCGAATGAAGCCCGTCGCGCTTTCCAAGAGTCCGGTGAGGGCTGCCTCCCCAAGCCGCACAAGCAGGAACGGATCCCGCCAACAGCCGATCGCCAGCAGGACGACGGCTGCGTAGGTGGCGAGGTCCTTGAGATGCCCGCGGGTCAGGTCATCCAGGCGGATCAGCCTGTCCAGAGTCCAGCCGGTCCCTTGGGCTGCCAGCTCTGCGACTCGGGCTACCATCGCCTTCATCTTTGCCAGCACGTACGGCGTGATCGCAGCGACCTTTTGGCGGACGGCCTCTCCAGCCCGTGCGGTCTGCTTCTGGAGCCGCTCCCAGGCCTTAAGAATGCGATCCGCGGCCTTTCGGGCCTGCGGGCTCTCTCCGGCCGCCTTGCGGACGTCCTCGGGGGTCGCCGTCGCCGGGTCGGTGTTCAGGGAGGATTCGGGGAGGGCCGTGGGATCGGTAGAAACAAGACAGGACGAATCAGACATTGTGAGAGATCTCCTTCCGCGAGCCTGCGACTGATCCACACCGGCGATCCGCCTGGGCTCGCAAAACAGTAAGAGCGCCGGTCAAGGGTATATGACGCGAAAGCGGCGGGAATTCAGCATCATCGCCGGGGCAAAGCCCCTCCCGGTTCCCCCGCTCATGCCGACTCGTCCTGCGAATGCTCGCGGCCGGCGAGGCGAGAGCCGCGGGTTTCGGAGGGCCGAGCTACAACAGGCCGTACGACGCGACCGAGATCGAACAGAGCACCGATGCTTGCCAATGATCGTGCGGCTAACCGATCCCTGGGGTTTCGTGATGATCGGATCGACCAGATGAATATGCTCCAAACCGACGAGATACGGGGCGAACTGGAGCGAATCGCGTTGGATCCCGGGAAGTTGTCGCACGGGCGTAAGTTCGAGCGACGATGCCCCGAGGAGCGCGTTGCGAATCTTGTTTACCGCGTCTTCCTCGGAGGTGGTTTCGACCACGGCCTCCAAATAGCTCCGCCCAATAGCGAGAGTGTTTTATGCGGCCTGGGCGAAGGAGGCCGAATCGACGTGGACGCCTCGTTCGATGGTGAAGGGTGAGCGTTCTCGATCCAAGCCAACGTCAGTTCGACCAATTCCGCGATGCTTTGGCATTGATGATTGCGAGTGACTTCCTCATGGAGATGCCACCAGATCCGCTCGATCGGATTGGCCTTGGGCGTTCGCTTGGGCAGCCAGTGTAACGCGATGCGGCCTTTCCACTCGTGCAGGTGCGGTTGGACCAGGTGGCTGTCGTGAAACTTAGCGTTGCCACAGATCACGCGGATCTTGCGGTAGCGTCGCAGACGCGACAGAGGTCGTCTAAATGGGCGACAAAGAGTTGGCCGTTGCGATTGGAACCGAGCGGCACCAGGAGTTGGCCCGTCCGCCAGTTCAACGACCCGGCCAGGTAGTATTTCTCGTTGTCGCCCGGGGTGGCGACTTCGGCCTGCTGTCCCCGGAGCATCCACATCGCCCCGATCTTGGGATTGGTCTGGAGGTCGACCTCATCCTCAAACAGGACGATCTCGTCGGCCAGCAGGTGGGCCAAGGATGGAGCGACTCGAGCCCGCTATAGGCGATGCGGCAGGCACTGGGCCTACAAGACGTACAAAGCGTTGGCCAAAGAGACGGGCCTTACCGAATACCAGGTTCGTGATGTGGTTCAAAACTTGGTGCCCCGTGGGCTGTTGATCCGTTGCTATTGGCAAGCGGGCCGTCGGCGAGTCTCCTTTTTTCGCTTCGACGAGGAAGAACTTGTCCGGCAATGGGAAACGGCTGCCGTTGCCGGCCTCCCCACCTCGCCGGAGCCGCCGAGTGCCTCCCTCCCCGCAAAGCGGGAGGTCCTCGCGACTCGAAAGGCGTGTAACCGCGGCAAAGCAGGCCCAGCCTCCAGGCCTCGTGAACCTTCATAACGGCGAGACTCGATGGATGTTGCCCAGGATAATCATCGCTCTTCTCTGCCACCTTCGGAGACCACTCCTCCCGCCCAGAGATCGCCAAGGCCGATCTTGCCGATATGACGTCCGACCTCCCATATTGCCTGCATGAAACGTCGTCCTGCCCAGTTACCATTGCACACCGGCAAAGCCCCGCCTTGGCTTTTCAAACGAATGACCAAGCTGGCCGGCGCCGTGACGATGGCCATCGTCGAGGAGTTCGGCCCGGCCGAGATGCTCCATCGGCTGTCCGACCCGGGGTGGTTCCAGGCCTTCGGCTGCGTGCTGGGGTTCGACTGGCACAGTAGCGGCGTGACCACGGTCACCTGCGGGGCGCTGAAGGAGGCGGCGAAGGAATACGGAAAGGACCTGGGCATTCTCGTGGCCGGCGGCAAGGGAGCCACCAGCCGGAAGACGCCCCAGGAGATCGCCGAGGCGGCCGACCGCTATGCGATTTCGACAGGCGAACGGCTGATCTACGCCTCGCGAATGAGCGCGAAGGTCGACTCGGCCGCCGTGCAAGACGGCTTCGACATCTACCACCACAGTTTTTTCTTCACGCCCGAGGGGCAGTGGTGCGTGGTCCAGCAGGGCATGGACGAGAAGAACGGCTGGGCCCGGCGGTACCATTGGCTGGCCGAGAGCGTTGAGGACTTTGTCTGCGAGCCGCACGCGGCCGTGGAAGACCTGGCCGACCGCCCTGCGGCGACCACGAAGCAAGGGCCACGGGAGCGGCAACTGATGCTCTTGAACATGGTGGCCAAAGAAGCGGAGCAGAACCGTCACGCGAGCGTCTCGCTGATCCGCGAATCGCCCGACTGGCTGCTGGGCGAAATCGAGCGGCTGACCGAAGGGCCGACCCTCTTTGCCCCGGCCCGGCATCCGGTGCTGAATTTGGACGTCAACGAGAAACGGCTCAAGGGAATCCTCCTCAACGCCCACGAGCGACATCCCCAGGACTACGAGGCGCTGCTGGGACTGGAGGGGGTGGGGCCGGCCACGGTTCGGAGTCTATCCCTGCTGGCCGAGATTATCTTCCAGGCCCCGCCGTCCCATCGCGATCCTACGATGCGGAGGAATGCCGCGTCTGAGACCGTGCCCGATCCTCGCCACTGGGCCGATTACTCCTATGCGCACGGCGGCAAGGACGGCACGCCTTTTCCGGTCGATCGGACGACGTACGATCGGAACATCGCGGTCCTGACCGACGCGGTGCGAAGAGCCCGGCTCGGGGAAAACGCCAAGTTCGAGGCCCTGCGACGGCTGTCGCGAATGGGCTCAGAATGACGCCAGCGCGTTCTTCAGCAGGAACGGCTGCGGACCTCAAAGCTTCCGGTCGAAGAATCCCAGATCCCACCGATCGAGCCACTGGACCAGCGGCTTGCCGTCTTTGAACTGGATGGGCAGCCACAGATGCCGGCCGTCGATGGCGTTCTGCGGTTGCCAGCGGTCGGCCATGAAGATGAACGCCCCCGGCTTGCCGGGTAGCGGCAAGACATGGGTGCTTTGTCCGTGGAAGGTCAGGCTTGCGTCCTTGCCGACACACGGATTGCCCAGGGCCTTCCAGGGGCCCCAGATCGAGTCGGCCACGGCCAGCCGGGCGGTGTTGGGGGCCCAGCCTGTGCAGCCGGAGGTGATCAGGAAGTACTTGCCATCGTGTTTGAACACCGCCGGGGCCTTGTTGAGGCCGCCGGGGAACACTCGGACGTACTTGCCGGCCGGCCGCAAAAAGTCGTCGGTCAGTTGCGAGATGTGCAGCGTGCCGTTGTCCTCGGAGGCGTAGATGTGGTAGGCCGCGCCGTCGTCGTCTACGAACAAGGTCATGTCGCGGGCCATCTGGCCGCCGGCGAAATCCCGCCGGAAGATCAGGTTCTCCGGGAAATTCGGCACCGGCCCGCCGCCCAGCTGGAACTTGCGGAGGAAGGCATCTTCGTCGGCGGTCAGCGTCTTCTTGGACTCTTCCGGGACGTTCATGGGCCAACAGCCGGCGTTCGGCCGGGAGCTTCTTTGGAAGCGATAGGGCCCGGTCGGCTGATCGGCCACCGCCACGCCACTGCGAGCCGCCCCATAGCCCTTTCCCTGGAGTTCCAGATGGAACCACATGACGAACTTCCCGGTCTTGGCGTTGTAGATCACTTTGGGCCGCTCCAGGATGCAGCCTTTGGCGATGTCGCTTGCCGGATCGTCGGAGACCCGCAGCGCAATCCCCTCGTCCTTCCAGCCGTAGAGATTCTTCGACGAGTAGACGTGCACGCCGACCTGGGCGAAGTTGCCCGCCTCGCCCTCGACCATGTGCTGGCCGTACCAGTAGAACGTCGCGTCATGCAGCAGGATTCCGCCGCCGTGGGCGTTGATGGGAACACCGTTGGTGTCTGGCCAGAGGGCTCCCGGCCGGAAGGTTGCCTGGTCGGCTGTCGCCTGGTTGGCATACAGCAGCCCAAGGACCAAGAGGAGCATGGTTGTTCTCGCGTGCCATCGTCGATTACCGCTCAAGACCGTCTCTCCGCAAGCTTCCTGGAAGAATTCTTCTGTCAGACCCCTATTCTGGTTTCCGCGGCGGCTTGAGGCAAGGATTGTCGCGCCCTAAGCCGGAGGCAGGACAACCAGCTCTTCCGCGGCAGAAGCTCCCGGGAGTCGACAGGGGCGGATTGGTATCGGGTATCGCAATCTTGCCGCCAATGCGTACGATCTGTGGGGAGCGGCCACCGCATTCCCGCACGCCACGACCAGCAGTGAACGCGGCAACGACCTGGTGTTTGCTGCCCAGAATGCCATCGTTGGACGGCGGCAAAATGGCCGCCACGGCGGCTAGCCCATCCAGTCCTGGGACCGATTGATCGAGACCTCTTTCCGGCAACGCAGACGGTTCAGTTGGCTCTCGAACGAAGGCTTCGGGATGATGTGTGGGGGCCAGCGTTCTTGCGGCCTGGCCCGCGAAGTGGAACATGGCTGACGCCGTCGCTCAACACCCGCGGCGTAGGTGTGGTTTGTGACGGGGTCGGCTGGAGAGGTCGGCGGATCGTCGCCTGGAGCAGACTCAGGCCAAGACAGGCCACAGCATGCTCATCGGCAGATCCGGTTCCGCGGGCCCCAGTAGATACTGCTAAACCTCGATGTCGTGTCGGCTTGGCGGAGCCTTTCGTTTAGCCTCCGGTCCTGGCAGCCAGTGCCCAGAAGCGCCGGAGCAGCCGTCCGAAACGCTTGGGGCAGGCTGGTCGCCCCTGTGCCTTCGTTCCGCGATTCAGTCAAGCAGAACGGTTCCGGCTTGAAGAGCCAACCTTTTACACGAGAGATTGTATTATCAATAATTTGATTGTTCGGGGCAGTCAGACGCCACCGTCCTGGGCACCGCGATTTCGCACCGGTCTGGAGACCTCCCCCGAAACTTGCGTTTGACCGCATACCGAAGCAGAATGTATGCCTGCTGCGGTTCGGCGCGGCCTGGACTTCCCAATGCCCGCCCCGCCTCTGCTGTGCCCATGGGTACTGCCTTGGTTAATCCCCCGCGAACGAATCGGTCGCTGCAATAGGTGCCGACGACGGTCGCAGGATAGATTGTCCCTGTATTCGGGGCTCGCGTGGTTAGGGCTTAGCCGAGGGCTTCCAGCCCAACGACGACCTCCAAGAGGGTTGTGTAATGGCGAAAGAACGTATCAGTCCTGATCATACCGTCCGTGACGGCATTCGAGAGCTTCGGCGAAAGTACGCCCTCGGTCAGAAACTGGATCAGGAGTCGCCCAAACGAGCAAGATATGGTGATGGGGTGCTGCGGGAACGGGCCGAACAATTGGGGATGGACCTGAGCCAGCTGATCTACCTACGGCTCTTCGCCAGAAGATACAGTCCCGGTGATCTTCGAGAGCTTCTCGCCCTGCGGACCGCGGAAGGCCTGCCGCTACGATGGAACCACGTTCGATTGCTGATTGCCATCAAGGATCGCCGCACGCGAAACAGGCTCCAGCGGCAGGCCGCTCGAGACGGCTGGACGGTCGAGCAGCTTCGCCTGGAGAGCCGACTGCGTTTCGGCAAGACGCATGAGGCCGGCCCGAAGCTCCGGCGGCCGCACTCCCCAGACGCTGCGCTTCTGAGACTGTCCGAGCGGAGCGACCTGCTCCGCGACTTCTACGGGATGTTTCTGGATCCCGAGGAAATGCTTCTTGCCGAACTTGGCAAGAAACCCCGGGCCGAAGGCCTCCGGAAGCGGCGAGAACTGCTGAATAGGGCAATCCAGAGCATGGCGGAGCTTGGCGCGAAAGCCTCGGTCCTCGCCGGCCGACTGAAGGACGTCGAGAAGCGGCTCGCCCCCCGGAAATAGCAGAGACGGTCGGCGGTTCCTGCTGAGCGTGTAATAGCGGCCGAAGAAGGCGATCTTGGATGGCGATCCGTGGTCAGACGCGGGAGGCTGTCGACATTCGACGCTCTTGAATAGCCTTCGCCGCGGAAATCAATTAATCGCACACCCCGGTGGTTACTCGGTGTAATAACGTCCGCCGCGATGGCTGTCCTCACAGGGAGTGAGACGTGGTGGTGATGGCTCTCAGAGCCACACCACCATCTCACTCCCTTGTGGGAGTGGTGGAATTTGGTGGGAGCCCGAACGTGCGATTTTTCCCGTGGGATTCAGCTTCTCCACGCGGGAGCATTGTGAGCACTTGGTCCATTTTCGCAGTGATATTGTGACTTTTTGGTCCGCGTGAGGAAGAGCATTGTGATTCGCAGGTCCACACGCAAGGTCGCCAAGCAGGTGCTGCTGAGCAGACCTCAATGGCCACGCTGACATCGGTAGTCGCCCTGGGCAGTCTCGACGCCGACCGAAACGCGGGCCCACCCCCTCACAACGAGCCTTCATGCACAGCAGGATCGGCACGACTTGCCGAGTCAGTTTGGGCTAGCTCCATCGGCCCCATTTGGATAGATGGCTCATGAGTAGCCTCAGTATCGTCCAGGGACCGTATGCACAATACGAAAGTCATCGCGAGAATTCGCAAGAAGTTCCAGGCGTTGCGGCCGGAGTGGGATGAACGCAGACGGCAGCAGTGGGCGAGGCCTGTAACCGTTGTTCCGTTACAAGCCTTGCTCACCCTTCCGCGAGTGGGCCCAAGAGCGCCACGCTTTTCGACCGTTACGCAGGCCCCGCCCCGCGCTACGGTTTTCGACCGACGTTTACACCGCTTGCCTCCCTCCCTCCACCGCCGCATCAACTCTTCCCAATGCCGCTGTCTCTGCGGATCGCTACGCCGACTACGCTTCTTCATGTTCGGGCTCCTGAGGTTCGCTGGCCGAGCCCATCTCGGCCGCCAAACCCCAGCCTACCCCACCTCCCAAGACGTGTTCGGCGGGACGCTTAGAGAAATCCGGTGTGCAGAAGATACCCCGACCAAAAAATCGCTGGCAGACCGTTGACGCAATGGGCTCTTTCAGGGACGGATCTGTGGAAGCCCCGGATGAGCAATCACCCGGGGCCACCCGGCCCGACTTCCTGCCCGCCCCCTTTGAGCGTCTCGTTCTCCTTTGGAGCGGTCACTTCTGCAGCAGCACGCCTTGGTGTCCACAGGGGACGATAATCTTGCCCTTGTGGAAGACGGCGAGGTCCGGATTGCCCGAAACCTTCCAGTGCTTGATGAACTTCGGCTTCTCCGGATTCTGGAAATCCCACAGACCAATTTGGCGGTAGATGCGGCTGGTGAGGACGACGAGGCCCTCCTCAGACGCTCGCGGGATGCCGCTGAAGCAATTGCCGGGGAACTTCTTCGTCGTCCACTGCGAACCGTCC
>JBDKTH010000498.1:0-5846 GCA_039680305.1 Thermoguttaceae bacterium
GGCCACCCCACTTCTTGGTTCTTCTCGTCATCGCCATCTCCATCGCTCCGGGCTTGGCACGAAAGCGATAAATCCCAGGGGGTTTGGGGGACAGCGTCCCCCAACGTACCGCCAGGTACGCCTCCGCCGGATGAACCTCAAATTCCATTCCCCTCTCCCAAAGGGAGAGGGAGTTCGGAAACCGCGTCTATGGGATCTCGTGCAACCTTGCAACGAGGTGCTCCAGTTGAACTTCGTGCGTTTCGAGGCGGGCCTCATGCAACGCACACATCGGGCCGCGGTGCTCGTCGTCGGCGATCAGTTTGTCGACCTTTTCTTCCAGGCTGACCAACTGCGTCGCCAGCACGGCGAGCTTGCCGTGGACCATGAACATCCAGGGCGCCAAGGCCAGCACGGCCGAGGTCACCACGCCCATCACGATTCCCCATTCCTCGACACTCATGGGCTACTCCTTGGCGGCTGGTTGGGTGGTGGCCTGGTTCGTGGACGCCGAGGCCAGACGCGGTTCGCGGTTCGCGCTGGCCGTCGGACCGCGCGGCTCCTCGGTCGGCCGCACGCCGTGCGGGACCGGCAGGCGATGGCTGTCGCCGCCGAACGACACGACCATGTCGAACAGCTCGGCCAACGAGGCGTACATCATCAGCGACTCCCGCGGCGTGATCCGATAGGTGGCATAGCGACTGTCCAGCCGCGTGGCCTCGACGATGTGTTGATCCAGGGCTGTGACGAACATCCGCGCGTCGACATTGCGGAGATTGACGTCGCACAGCAGAGGGATGTTCGGATCGGTGCCGTCGAGCCGATAGGCCAGGTCGAACTCCCGGCCTGCCGGCCGCACGACCTCGTCGCCCAGCGGGCTTTTCATATTCAGATCGTCGGGCAGCGTCACCTGCTGGTCGCGGGCCCGCTCTTCCAGGGTCTTGATCTCGATCTGCTGCGGGTTGTGGGTGATCTTGCGCCGCAGGTAGTCGAGCCGGACGAGATGCTCGATGATGAACTCGTTGGTGGCCGTGTCCCAGCCACTCTGCATGCCGAACTCGCCGTCCTGGAGGATCTGCCCACGGAACAGCAGGCAGTGTCCCACATAGGTGTGGATCGAGCGGTTGCGGAATCGGGTAATTGCGTCCTCAAACGTGTCACGTCCCATCGTAGCCATCCTTCACTCCTTCCAAAAAACGGCGACCTGTGGTCGCACACCAGGAAAAACAACTGTCAGTAAGTTTCAACGCAGTTAGAACCTTTAACACAACCCGGACTTCTCCGGCATTGCATCAGGGGATACCGGGTTGTGTTAGGGGTTCTCAGGAAATCGGTTCGGCCGGCGACGGGGAGTCGCCGTGGATGCGGTAGAACCGCTGGGCGACCCGCTCCCGCAGTTGCTTGGCCCAACGCGACAGCGTCCCATCGCTGCTCTGCGCTGCCTCGAGCAGGGCCTCGTCGTATTCGCGGCCGAGCGTGGCGTCGGCCGTCGAGCTGTGGCCGCTCAGGGCGTAGACCTCGGCCAGTTGCCTCGCATAGTCGTCGTTGAGCGACCGCTGCGTGCGACCTTGCCCTGCGCTTGTCTGCTTCCGTTTCTTCACGCGTCGCCGCAGGAAGCCCGCCGCCAGGCGGAGGGCCAGGACCGCGGCCAACGACGGCGGACCGGTCCAGCCCAGGGCGGTCAACAGGGCCGGTAGGGCAGTCTCCAACAGTCCCGGCCCATGCTCGGCCAGGGCACTGCCGGCCACCTCGCGCACGATCGCCCGCAGGTTCCCCTCGCCGACAACGGATTCCGCCTTCTCCAGCCGGTCTTTCAGCCCCGTTATCAGCCCGGTGATCTTTTCCAATCGCTCGCCGAGCGAGCGGCCCTGGTCGTCGAGTCGCTGGCGCGTGCTTTGCAGTTCGCCGCCGAGTCCTTCCAATCGCTGGCGGAGCTGATCCGCATGGTCTCCGATGATCGGCGAACGCCACGGCAGCAACGGAGCCGCCGGCGTGTGGTTCTCCGGTTCCGTCGGCTTTGACGGGGCGCGGAAACGGGCAAAGATCGCTGCCAGGAACTTGCGGACCCGGCCGCAGTAGGTGCTGCCCACGGTGCGTCCATCGGTGCCCCAGAGCACGGCGGCCAGTTCGCCCCGGCTGTTGAACACCGGTCCGCCCGAGTCGCCCTCGCGGGCCGCGCCGCGCAATTCCAAGGTCTCGTAGGTCGCGTTCACCGCCGGCCGCGTGTAGCCGAGGGCCTCGCCCTGGTTGCAGCGATAGCGCCCGTCGGGGCCATACCCGCAGCTCCTCAACACGTCGCCGGGCCGGGGCGACTCGCTAGCGACCGTTACCGGGGCGACCGCGGGCGGGGCGATCCCCAAGGCCGCCAGATCCCAGGTCTCGTCGATGGCCAGCACCTCGGCCTGAAACCTCGCTCCATCCGGAAAGACGACCGATACGTCGCCCGTCTTCTCGCGAAACAGATGGGCACAGGTCAGGACCACGCCGCGCTGCTGGTCTCGATAGACCAGCGTTCCCGATCCGTACCATCGCGCACTGCCGGCCGCATTCGCCACGCGCACGATCGCCGCCGGCGGCACGGCTGCCACCGGGCAACTCCCGCCCGGGCACTGCGCACCGGCCGGTGTGGCCAGCAGGCCCCAGGCGATCGACAGCAAGCAGTAGACAGTGCGCATGATACACCTCCGGCGTTTGCGATCAGGATCAGGGCAACAGGGTAAAGCGGTACTGGTAAAACGGACTCCGCGCCAAATCGGCCGGCTCCGTCAAGCGGTCGGCCAGCAGATTGACCGGATCGACGCCGCCGCCCAGCCGGTCGGCCATGGTACACGCATGGCTGCAGAACGGCGGCCGCCGGTCGAAGTGCCGGTCGTCCAGGTCGGGGCGGACGAACAGACGCACCCCGGGCAAATGCAACAGGGCCGCCGTCAGCAAGCCGCGATAGCCGTAGTCGCTGCCGGCCACGCGACGCATGAAGCTCATGGCTCCTTGGCGGTCGTACTCCGGCCAACGATTGTCCGGGTTGACCGCGTAGACGTCGATCCGGCCCGGATAGCGGCGCACCTGGCTCGAGAGCGTGACCGCCCGGGCGCCGAGCAGGGCCCGCGTCTCCAGGCAGAACAGGTCGTCGCCCCACCAGCCGGCCTTGGCCGCATGGCTGTGCAGGCCGCGTCCGGCGATCGAAATCAGGCCCTGGCGGCGGAACAGGAGCAGATCGGCATCCTTGATCTCCTCGCGGGCTTCCGCGTAACGCACCAGTTTCGTGACTTCGTTATTCTTCATCGCAGCTCTCCTCCTGGCAGCCCGTTGCTGCAATCTGCTCCGCGGCTTGACGTTGCCGCTCGGCGACGACTTCCCGAAAATACGTCGCCTCGGGCTCGACGAGAGCCACGCTCAGCGGTGCTCCCGGTCGCTCGACTCCATTCGTGAGAGGCGGGACGGTTCCCTTGGCCAACTCGGTCCGAATGCGGCACAAGTGGCAGGGCATGTAGACCTTGCCGCCGCAGGTCGGACATCGTTGCGGCGGACCGCTGGGCCTCTTCTCCACGACCGGGGCCTCGGGTCGGGGGCGTTTCCCCCGTGCAATGGCTGCCACGGTGCTCCGACTGACCCTCATCAGCCGGGCGATATCCCGCTGGCTCAACCGGCGTTGGGCCAGCAAACGTCGGATTTCCTCAAGAATCCCAGGCGCAATCTTCATGATTCCCTCACCCAAAAAAAAAGGGCCCGCCACCGGAATTACTTCCGGTGACGGGCCCTTAGGATACCTGGTGCTCCCGGCTCAAGTGGCCCGTGCACCAAGCTCTGCTTGATACCCATCACATGACCAGCAGCTTACCGCACCTCCTGGCCCATTTTCAAGTCCCTTTTGGGCCACCGAGAAAAAAATGCAGAATGCAGAATGCAGAATGCAGAATGCAGAATGATGAATGATGAATGATGAATGAATGAATGAATGAAGGTCTATCCGGGGGAAGCATGCCTGGGGATGGAACAAGGGGGCGTCCGGATTCGAGGGGGAGGAGACGTCAGTGGGATGGAACGGTGCGTTTTCGAAGGCATGACTCGGGTGTCCAAGGGCCAGGAAAGGGAGGGACGAAGTCGCCCCCCAGCGTATCCCCCGGTACGCTTCCGCCGGATGAACCTTTCCTTCGTCCTTAGTCCTTCGTCCTTCGTCCTTCGTCCTTTGCTTGTCGCTCCAGCTCGGCAACGACACTGCCCAGTTCATCGACGATTGGTGTGGGGTAAACGCCCTGGAGGATCGTGACGATGCTGCGGTAGTACCAGAGGGTTCCTTCCCGCTTGCCGGAGAAGCGGTCCCAGACGGCTTCGCCGAGGTCGCGATAGCTGCTTAGGAACGAGCGGGCGTTGTCGAGCTTGTCCGAGGCGGAGACCAGGCGGACCGAGGCCGACGCGTGACGCAGATGGGCCAGGTAGGCTTCCTTACGCTCGCGCCACGGCGGCTTCGGCGTCTGGTCGGTGTCGGTGCAGCCGTCGACAATCTCCACCACACGCGCGCCAAACCGCCGGCGGATCTCCTCGCGCGTCGCGGCGCCGCCCTGGTCCTCGATCGCGTCGTGCAAGAGTGCCGCGATCGCTTCGTCTTCATCCGCCCCGAATTCCAGGGCGATGCCGCAGACCCGAAGCAGGTGCGAAATGTACGGCACGCCGGAGACCTTGCGGGTCTGCTCGGCATGCAACTGCGCCGCGTAGACGAGCGCTTCTGAAAAACGGTTGGTGAGGTTCATGTGGCTATCGTATGCACCGCCTGGCGATGCGTCCATGGTGATGGCGTGGGGCGTGGAGCAACTTCTGTCCTGTGGTGTGACGACACCTCGACGCCCTACGTCCTACGCCCCACGTCCCTCACCGCCGGACGGCTCCTGGCCCCGTGGCCACCTGCCCGGCCTGGCCGCCTTCGTAGATGCTGAACTCGGCCCAGACGGGGAAGTGGTAGGCGAGTTCCGCCACCTCGCGGGTCGAGAGATTGAATTGGCGCATGAAGTCCAACACGCCCGAGCGACCGGTGAACTCCACCGTCGCGCGGCGATCGAACACGAGGTTGTCGGCCAGCCGAGCCTGGACCGTGCTGGGCGTCAGGAAGACCGCACAGGTGAGATGAGGCACCTGGCCGAGTTGCCCGAGATGACGATCGTCGGTCTCCAGATCGCCCAGCAGGATGATGTCGTCCTCGTTGCGCCCGTC
Source organism: Thermoguttaceae bacterium (assembly GCA_039680305.1). Classification (GTDB taxonomy): domain Bacteria; phylum Planctomycetota; class Planctomycetia; order Pirellulales; family Thermoguttaceae; genus JBDKTH01. Next base: position 5,185 of record JBDKTH010000498.1, read on the forward strand.
GTCGCGCACGGCTCGATAGACGTCGTCCAAGAGGTCCAACTCCGTGCTCACCTGTTCCGGGCTGACATGGACGTTGACCAGCGTGAACGTGAACGCTTCGCTGGGGCCGGCGCCCCGGGTGCGGAACGAGGCGACCAGCGGCTTGCGGCGCAACTGCCGGGTGGGATCTTCGACACTGTAGACCGTGCGCCGGTCGACCTCGATCGTCGCCCGATCGAACACCAACGCACTGTACTGGTGCACCACGTCGCGGCCCACGCTCGGCGGCAGCACGTAGTCGTAGTGCCGGCCCATCGTGTTGATCATCTCGATCAGCCGCACCAGCACGCTCTGGTTGGGCGCCTGGACGTCCTGCACGGCGATCAGGTCGAACTGCTGGAGCACTTGTGCCAGCCGCATGGCGACGAACGGCTTGGCCAGCTTCTGCTCGTCCAAGGGGCTGAAGTTGAACGTCGCGATGCGGATCGAATTGAGGCGTTCCGGCACCGGCGGCTGCGCCGGCACGCCCGCCACCGGCGCAGGATCCTTCGCCGGCGCGACACGCGGCCGGAACTGGAACTCCTTGAGTCCCTGGAGATCGTATTGGCTCAACAGATACCCGCCGCCCGCCGCCAACACCAGCAGCACCGGGAAGATGAGTTTGCGCATGACTCCCTCCTTAA
>JBDKTH010000666.1:0-1838 GCA_039680305.1 Thermoguttaceae bacterium
GGGACTGCCACAGCTCTGGCGGGCCTCGCAAGCTCGGCACCGCCCTACTTGGACTTCTTCCTGTCGATCGCGGGATCCATGGCAATTCCCCTCACCCTAACCCTCTCCCGGAAGGAGAGGGGATTGGATCAACTCCTCACGGCCCGTCTTTCGGGTCTTGCGGCTGCGGCTCGCCGGTTGGCTCCTCGGAGGCCTGTTGATCGGCGGCGGCATCCTCGGCCAACTCGATCAGAATCTGGCGTTTGCCGGGGACGTCGAGCCGGCCGATCAACTCGCCGAACCGCTGGAAGAGGAGCAGGCGCAACTCCGCCGGCAGGATGCCGCGCACCGACACCATCAGTTGGCGGAAGAGGGCCTGGGCGGCCTGGACGGTGACGGTCGACGGGCGCCGCAGGCCGAAATCCTCGGGGTTCTTCCGTTCCAGCGCCCAGGCGGCGGCCCGCCAGTACTTCTCGTCGTGCGACGCGTGGCGCAGCGACTTGAGCAGGTCGACCTCCACGCTGTGTTCCGCCCGGGCCATATCCCGAGCGAAGGCCGGATCGTGCTCGGCGGTGCGCGTGATCACGGCCGGCGCACAGCCGACCACGCGGGCGGCGATCCGCCGCGTGCTGCCGTTGCGAAGAACCGCGATCACCTGGCCGCGCTCCTCAACGCTGAGCAGATCGTCCCGCGGCGGTTGCGGAAAGAGGTTTGTCATGGTTGTGCCCTCGTTGTGCAAGGATTGAGTATTGGCTTATTCCTCATCCCTCAGGTCCAGCGGTTCCATCGTGAGCTCCGGATGGTCGTCGGGCACGTGGCGGATCGCCTCGCGGAGGATGCGGAACGCGGCCCGATCCGGCTTGGGCAACGGCGTGAGCGCATCGCGGTCAAAGACCTCGGGAAAGCGGGCCGCCGCGAGCTGCTCGCGCAGGGCGAAGGGCAACGGCGTGGGGGGCGTGCCGCGGTCCAAGACCCAGGCGGCCAACCGCCAATTCTTGACGTCCCGGATCGCCTCGCCCAGGGCGATCAGCACGCGCATGTCGAACCGGGCCTCGGCCACGGTCATGCGCCGCTCGAAGCCCGGATCGAGCGCGGCGGCCGTATCAAGCTCGTTGAACGTCAGCCCGACGCGCCGGGCGACCTCGCGTCGCTCGCAGCCTTTGGCCAGCAGCTCGAGGACGCGTTGGCGTGTGTTGGGATCGAGGGTTTCGATCGGTTCGTCGTCGAAGTCGTCGAAGTCCTCGAAGTCGTCGCGGTGACTAAAGTCGTTGAGAGAGAAGCGATTATTCATCGTAGCCTCCAGTTCCCGGCCCGGCCGTTCCCCAAGCGCCCCACGGCCTTGGCACGCCGCGCCGCAATCGGATAGTTGTGTGACACGACCGTTTCGTGTCGGAGAGTCATCTTGCCGCGCGAAGAAAGAATTGTCTACGGAGTTTGTGGGCCACTCGCCAAGAAATGAAGATTTTGTGCCAGGAATGGCCATGCCCCATTGGAGGCTTTTGGATACGGGGAAGGCGAACCGTAGGGGGCTTGGGAAGAGAGCAACAAGCCCATGACTTCGACACGGAGGCCTTTTCGGCGGCACGGTGGCCTACGTGCATCTGACGGTAACGTTCCGGCCCACCATGCCCATCCGTTATGGGTCTTGACGAACATGACCGGTAGTCGACGTCCAGGACTCCTCAGGAGAGTACGGAACACTAATCTTCACTAATCAACGCTAATTGCCCTTATTAGTGTTGATCAGTGAAGATTAGTGTTCCTCACTTTCCTGGGAGTATCTCGCAGAGCGATTGCCGGTTTTGTTCGTCAAACGTCGTTAGGCTCAAGCCGACCATCGCGAGAAGGCCCGTGAACGG
>JBDKTH010000197.1:0-7238 GCA_039680305.1 Thermoguttaceae bacterium
AGCGGAGTTCTCATGGGTGGGCAAGTGAGTGGAGGGAGTTGGTTGTTCTTGAGCGGCTTCACGAACGAGTTTCGGCGACAAAACACCGCGTTTAGCCCCGGCACTCGTGCCGGACGCTTTGGTGGCGGCGCGTACGAAACGCACGGCACAAGTGCCAGGGCTAAACGGCGTGGCGCGATTGCTACTTGGCTGGCGGCTTGATGCGTTCGAAGCGTGCGACGAGCACCTCCTGTGGCTCCAGACGCAACTCGTCCTGCAACGAGCCGTTCCAGGCGGCCCAGCGGCCGTCGGAGCCGAGGCGGTAGGCCTCGGCCGCCGGGCGGTCGAAGCCGCGGCCCTTGGGGAGCATCACGGTGCGGGGATCGCTGTTCCAGTTGATTGCCAACAGGAGCCGTTGGCCGCGGGCATTGACCGAAACGCAGAGTTCCACGTCGTCGCCCTCGGGCAGACGGCCGGTCAGGAGCGGAGCGGCCAGCGGGGAGGCGGCCGGACCGGTCACGGCGTCGAGGACCGAGCGGGCGACCTCGGCGTTGAGCGTGGACGGCATGATCCGTTGGCGATGCGTGCGTTTCTCGTTGTCGCGGTTGGCCGGGATTCGCTCCAGGGTACCCGGCGGAAGGGCGACCACGGTCTTCGTGGCCTGCCCCCTCTTGACGAAGTCGGCCAGCACGGGACGCGGATGCCGTGTACCTTCTTCATCCACCGGCCCGTCGGTCTCAAAGATTACGATCCGTCTTCCCGCCCGGGCGAGGTCCTCAAGCAGCTTGGCTTTCGCGACGCTCAGGGCCAGAGGGAATGGAACGAGGATCACCCGGTGGTTGGCCAGATCCTCTTTGCGTACGCTATCCAGGTAGTAGACGGTCGTGGGGACGCCCGTGCGCAGGAGCAGGTAAAGGAGTTCCTTCTGGACGAGCGAGGCGTGGCGAGGATCCTTGATCCCGCGTGTGTCGAACGGCGGTTTGACGTCGGCAGCCGAGGCGTAGAGCCGCCAAAGGTCGCAACTGGCCCGGGAGAAGAGCAGGGCCACGCCCGGCTCGGGGGTGACGCCGTCGAGCCAGCCGTCGATCTTTTCCAGCAGGCCATACGCGCCGCGCACGGCGGCCTGGCTCACCTCGGGCCGACCGGTCGTGTGGTAGATGTCCATCACGTGGCCATGGTGCCACCAGGCCAGCTCGTCGGCCCCGTGCCAGACCGCGCTGAGGGCGCTGCCGTAGATCTCCACGGGGTCCGACTCTCGATGCTCCTTGCGCAAACGCGAGGCTTCGAGCACCACGCCTGCCCGGCGTTTCGGGCTGGAGGCGGTCAGGTGCTCGGTCGTCTCGGTGACGTACCAGTGGGTGCTGTCGCCCAGATAGTTGTGCAGTTGGATGTAAGGATCGGTCGTGGCGTACTCCAGGCCCGCTTCATAGCCGGCACGGTCCCAGGCGATCCCCGGGCCGTACCAAAAATCGGAGCAGATCGGCGTGACGCAGATCAGGCTGTCGGTGCGAATGGCCGGGTTGGCCTTCTTGACCGCCTGGCAACTGCGGCCGAGCCACTCGGTTGTGCTATCGTAACGGAACCGGAGCCAGCGGCGATAGGAGAGGTCGGCCGAGGTGAGAATGCCGGGCAGGCTTTCCGGCCACTTGCCCCCGTACTGCGAGGCGAACTTCGCCCGGCAGGCCGGACAGTCGCAGTAGGCCCGAAGACGGTTGTAGAACTCGCGCACCTTGGGGTCGGCGTGCTTGTCGAACTGCTCGTGCAAGTGGGCGTTGTTCCAGTTGTACTCGTCGGGGACCATCGACAGCCCGGCAAACGGATAGCGGGCCGCCTTGACCAGAGCCTCGGTCCAGCGCTTGCCCCAAGGGCCGTTTACACAGTAGTACTGCGGGAAATTGGGATCACTCGCATCCCGGATCGACGGCAGGCCCATGCCCAAGGTGAGCCAGACGCCGATGCCATGCTGGCGCGTCGTGGAGAGGAATTGAGCCAACGGCGTGTCGGCCGAGGGCGGCTCGTTCCAGGCGTCCAGCCCGGCCGACAGGTAGCTGTGCAGGGCATTGCAGTGGAGCATGGCCAGGTCGGCCAAGAGCTTGTCCCGTTGCGATCGATCGTACCGGTCCGACTCTTCAAACCCGGGCGAACGAAGGAGGTTCGGGCCGTTGACCTCGCCGAAGAACAGATCGTCGAACCAGGCACAGCCCTCGGTCTCACGCAAGAAGGCGCTGAAGCGTGCCCGGGCGACCGGCTTGGGCGGCGTGACGACCGTTTCCGCGTACTGCCAGCCGTGCGTGCCCGGTTCGAAGGTGGCCAGGCGCATGTACCAGGGCTGGCCGTCGGTGAACACGAAATCGACGTAGAGCGAATAGTGGTACCCCTTCTTCCCCGCGACCTTCTCCGCCCGGCTCCAGCCGGCGATCTTAATCGGACGCGGCTCGGTCTGGTTGAACTCGACCTGCTGCCCGACGCCCTGGCCGCGCAATCCGGCCTTGGCCTCGCAGCGCAAGCAGCTTTTGCCGCTGTGCGGCTGCTGGTCGACGAAGGTGTAGCCCTCGCCGAACTTGTCCCACACGGCTGGTTGGAGCGCCCGGCCGATGTCGGCATAGATGCCCCGGGTGACGTTGCTCTTGGGCTGGTAGCTCTCGGCCGCGAGGGCGTCGGCCCAAAGGAGGCTAAGGATCAGGCTGGGAACCGCTACCAGGGGGAGCATTCGCATGGGTTACTCCTGAGCATGTTGTAGCCAGACACTGCACGACTCCGAGCCGAGTCATGTCGGCCCGAAATCGGGGCGCCACGCCCCGGCTCGGAAGAACAAGGGTGCCGTTTCATCTCTGCGGGATCACCGGTAGCAGGATGTGCGAGGGGTGCTCGCGGTCGTGATAGATCGTGTTGACGGCCGTCTCCACGCGACGGTTGTCGCCCAAGGGTTCGCCCGTGTTGGGGTTCACGTCGAACCGGGGGAAGTTGCTGCTGGAGATGTCGACGCGGATGCGATGGCCTTTCTTGAAGACGTTCGAGGTCGGATAGAGCTTGATCGTCATCGGGTAAATCTTGCCCGGCTCCAGGAGCTTCTCGCTCTTGAGCGACTCCCGGAAGCGAGCCCGGAGGATCCCGTCGTTGATGTTCAGGTCGAAGCCGCCGGGGAAGTCGGCGCTTTGCGGGTAGACGTCGATCAGCTTGGCCGTGAAGTCGGTATCCAGGGCCGAGGAGGACGCCCAGAGGGTCACGGAGATCTCGCCGGTGACTTCGACGTCTTTGTCCAACGGCTCGGACTGGAACACAAGCACGTCGTTGCGTGCGGAGACGGGGATCGGCTCCTGGAAGTTCCAGACATGCTTGCCGCCCCGCTGGTCCCAGGCCCCTTGGAGCATGATGCCGTCGCCGGAGGAGATGCAGCCGCCGATCGTCGGCACGGGGTTACGCGGATCGAACTGGTAGCTCGTCGAGGCCTTGTCGGCCGTGGGCACTTCGGTCGACATGCCGCCGCGGGGCTGGAGGTGGAACTTCGTGTACTGCGTGCGGGCCAGCGGCCACTCGCGCTCGTCGCGCCAGAAACCGCCGTGATACAGCTTGCCCGCGGCCGTCTTGTGGCCATCGCCAGTGCCCATGACGAACAGCCGCACGGGCGTGGCGAACGGCGCCTCGCGTCCCATGGTGTTGTCGACGCCCTGGATCCAGTGATCGAACCACTCCAGGCGCCAGGCCAGCGGGTCGGGGATCGCCGCCTCTTTGCCGAAGTCGACCTGCCCATGCGATGAATTGCCCTGCAGGCCATGGATCCAGGGCCCCATAATCAGGTAGACCGGCCCTTGGATCTTCTTGGACAAGGTCCTGAAGTTGGCCGTGGTGTTGCTGCCCCAGGAGTCGTACCAGCCGCCGACCAGGTAGACGGGAATGTCTTTGTAGAGGTCGGGGTAGTCGACGATATTGTTGGCCTTCCAGAAGTCGTCGTTGGCGCCGTGCTTCATCGCCTCGACGAGCCAGGATTCGTACTCGGGAGCGAACTTCAGCGGCGTCGTTCCGCGACGCAGCGGGAGGTTGGCCAGGTAGAGCTTGCGGTTCTCGGCCATTTCGCTGAGCATCGCGGCCACCGCCGGATCGCGGGCCTGCCGGCTGCTCAAGTAGATCCAGTTCCAGAACCGAAGCTCGAAGGCCCCGGCGTTGCGCATCCCGGAGTAGCCCAGGTTCGACATCGCATCGACCGGGATGATCGTCGCTAGCCCGGGCGCCTTGGCCATTGCCATGGCGTGCTGCGTGCCGCCGAAGTAGGAGGTGCCCATCATGCCGAACTTGCCGTTGGACCAGGGCTGCTGGAGGATCCACCGGGCCATGTCATAGCCGTCGGGGACGTCGTCGACGAGCATGTGCCAGGTACCCTCCGACTTGTAGCGTCCGCGGGTGTCTTGGGCCACGAACACGTAGCCCCGGGCCGCATAGTACTTGCCGATGCTGGCCTGGCCATCCTTGTTGTACGGCAGCCGGGTGAGGATCGTCGGCAGTTTGCCCTCGATCGCCGTCCCGTTCTTGGCCGGCTGGTAGATGTCGGTGGCCAATCGCACCCCGTCGCGCATCGGCACCATGACGTTCTTCTGGACCGTCACCTCGTATTGGGCCTCGCGGGCGGAAACCGGGGCCAGCAGCCCAAGCAAAAACAGCCCGATCAGAAAGAGAGCGATGCTCTTGGCATACCACACGCGGATTCTCATGGAAGCAATCCCTTCTGGTGAAGTCCCGCTCTTTGTCATGGTTCTCCCGGCACAAGTACCCGGGCTGTCGACATCGAATATCGACGCAGTGACACGCGGTTGACGATGCGCCATTATAGTCACCGGAGGGGCCCCCTGTCATCCGGGGAGTGGTAGAACGCCGGGCCGCCTTGTGGGGCCTAGAGGCGAATCGCCCAGGAGCCGGTTGGTTCCGGCTGCGGATGGTGCGGGTAGAAGAAGCGGCGGAGACATTCCGGCTGCGCAGCGAAATCCAGGTGCACGAGACTGCCTACCGTCTGGAAACCGCCGACGATTTCGGAGTGCTGACTGTCTTGGAGGGCGAAGCCCGTCTTGGCGCCGAGCGGTTGGATGTCCCAGGTGGAATTGCGATAGCCGCGCAGCCGCTCCCCGCGGCTTCCCAGCCAGGTGGAGTGGGAGAGCGTAATCTCCATGGGGCGAGGAAGGCCGGAGCGGCGGCGGAGGTTGGCAATCGCCGGAATCAGCCCCACCATGCGATGCAGCGAACCATCCGGGGCTTCCATCTGCTCGCAGAGATAGGCCAGCCCACCGCCCTCGGCATAGAATCGCCGACCGGCGCGGAGATGGTTGCGCAGGGCTGCTTTCATGCAATGGTTTTCCGACAGCGCCAGGGCGACGTGCTCCGGATGGCCGCTGCCGAGATAGACAATGTCGGCGTCGGGCGGCAGGGCCTCGTCGCGTAAGGGGGAGAAGTCGATGACCGTGGCTCCGCGCAGTTCCAGCCAGTCGAGCGTATCGGGGAAATAGTGGTTGAACGCCTCGTCAAAGGCCACGGCGAGCGTGAGCGTGGAACACATCGGCTCGGGGCACAGCTGGTGGAGGCGGACTTCCGGCAACTCCCGCTCGTTGGCCAGTGTCCAGATTCGTTCCGGATACCAGTGGTGCATGAAGCGGTTGCCCAGTTCCCGGCACAACTCGGGCGACAATCGCCCCCCGTGCGGCAAGGCTTGCAACTGGGCGGTCAGTTCCGCGGTCCGCTCCAGCGAGCCGAGCACCGGAATGCCCCAGAGGATTTCCAGGTCGGTGGTGATCTGGGCCAGGTGGCGGTCACTGGTGATGCCGTCCAGCAGCAGCCCGTCCACGTCGCGCGGGCGTTGGGGGAGGCGGCAGAGGTCGAGGCGAGCGACGTCGAGCACGACCAATCGCGGCAGGTTGAGCCAGTGGCAGAGGGTTTCCAGGCTACCGCCGCCGAGATCGTCCGGTCTGGCTGGACGGAAGCGACCCTCGACGATCGCCAGGTCGGCCGCATGAGCGCCGCGGAGAAAGATGTCGCGGCACATCGCCGGCGACATCAGCCAGCTATCCAAATGGCGGGGGGGGAGTCCGGTGACGATCGTCGCCCCCTGGTACGACGGAAAGCAGGCCCGGGACCGGAACGTCTGGACCTGAAGCCCGTGACGCCGGAACGATTCCAGGAAGGCCCAGAGGACAGGTTGTACATCAGCGTCGGGTTGAATTGTGCCTATCGCGACACGTGGCAATCGTGCCATAGCGACCTTCCCAAGGTGCTTGCGGTTTGGGCCCTCTTTTTTGACTCCACCCTGCCGAAATACGCGAATAACAAAGAAGGACCCGTACCCGGCCTCGTCAAATCACATTCCTTGACCTCCGCAAATGCCAGAAAGACCAAGCATTCCGGGGGCCTGCACAGGCGACCCTCGGCTGCGGCCGACCGTGGTTCACCCCTGGCTGCATTCTTAGGGGAGAGCGCAGGAGAGTCAAGGTAGCGGGGAAGGGCCGCCGGGCCTCAGAGGCCCTTTAGCGTGACGGTCTGGGGGCCTTCTCGGGTCTGCAGTTGGAGGATGAGGCCGTCGTTGAGGGCTTGAGCCTCCAACGCCGCCTTGACGTCCGCCGCGTTCTTGACGGGCTTCTGGCCGATCTTGAGGATCACCATTCCCGGACGAACGCCGGCGCGGTGGGCGATCGAGCGAGGTTCCACCTGGAGGACCAACACGCCCGAACCGGCTTGAATGCCGAGTTGGTTGGCCATCGGGGGGGGGAGGTCGCCGACCATCAAGCCCAACGTGGTATCCCGATAGAGACGGTCTTCGCCGTTGGTCGCTGGACCGCCTGGGACCGTGGCGTAATCCTTGGGCATTTCCTCGACGGTCACCTGCATTGCCAGTGGCTTTCCATCGCGCAGGATATCGAGGCGGTGCTGCGACTTGATTTCCGCCCGTTCGACCGCTTGCTGGAGATCCGTCGCGTCGTGTAGCGGCTTGCCGTCGAAGGTCGCCAGGAGGTCATTATCGCGGAGCCCGGCCGCAGCCGCCGGGGTGTCGGGGAAGACCTTGTCGACGAGCACGCCTTGCCTGGGGGACACGCCGAGTTTGGCGGCCCGCTGGCTGGTCAGCGGGGCGAGCGACACGCCCAGGTAGGCCCGCCGAACCGTGCCCGTCTTGATCAACTGGGGCACCGCCCAGCGGGCTACGTTGCTGGGAATGGCAAAGCCGATCCCCTGATTGCCGCCGCTGCGCGAGAAGATGGCCGTGTTGATTCCCACGATCTCGCCTT
>JBDKTH010000375.1:0-5597 GCA_039680305.1 Thermoguttaceae bacterium
CCACCATCGCCATCGCCCATCGTCTCTCCACCCTCAAGGATGCCGATCGCTTGATCGTCTTCGATCAGGGCCGATTGATCGAGCAGGGAACACACGACGAACTGCTCGGCCAAGAAGGGCTGTACAGCACCCTCGTCAGCATTCAGGGAAACCTCCGGGATGGTCGTCGTCGGGTCGAGTCGTTCCTCGGAAACCAAAACCCCTCCAACGGGAAGTGTGTCGCGATCGAACTGGGCAACGATGGGGAGATGCTCGAATCGTTTGCCCACGACGACTATGGTTCCTCGGTTCGGCCCCGGCTCTCCGGGAACCACGACAAAGCCGAAGAAGGTGATCTTCACTGGCTCAACCCGACCTCGGTCGTGATCGAAGGAGGGCGACATCACGGCGGTTTGCGCGTGATGGTCGACCGGCATTCCTATGAGGATGTCTACGCGGTTCATGCGTTTCCCGCCAGTCATCCGCGGAAGTTTATCAGTCTCCGCCGTCGCGACTCTTTGGGGCATGAGGTCGAGGTGGGGATGGTCCTGTCGCTTGACCAGTGGCCTCGGGGAGCCCAGGAAGCCATGCTGTGGTCTCTTGGCCGTCGCTACCTGCTGCGGCAGATCCGCGAGATCCGGCAGATCCACACCAGCGGCTCATCGCTGTCGCTGTCCGTCGTGACCGACAGCGGGCCGTCGCGGATTCACTTGGAGAAGCCGGGCGAGGAAGTTCAACCGTTCGGATCGCATGGGCTTCTGCTGGTCGATGCCCACGGCTGCTATTATGTCCTCCCCGACCGTGGTGCCCTCCCCAAACGCCAGCGGCGTCTATTGACGCTGTACTTCGGTGACTGATTCTTTTCCGCAGGTGCATTGGCTGTCCCAGTTGTAGGAGACTCCCTCGATGGTTGCCGCGAGCCCCCGAGCCTCCCAGAGCGATCCGTTGCGTTGGCTTCTGCGGCATCGTAAGGAAACGGCCGACGAACTGTTCGCGAGGCTTTGCGTTCAGGACGAGCCGATCCGCGCCGATCTGCTCAGCCTGGACCAACTCCGCCACCATGCCCAGACGCTGGCCGGGTGGCATCAGGTGGCCGACCGGCCGTGCCGGGATCGGCTCCTGGCTCGCTTCAGCGAGAACACGCGGGTTTTGGAGGAGACTCATCGACTGCTGCGCCTTGCGGCGGCCGAAGGGCACGAGATATCGCCGGCCGGTGTCTGGCTGCTGGACAATTACTACTTGATCCAGGACCAGATCCGGATGGCCCGGCTTCACCTGCCTCGCAAGTACAGCATGGAGTTGCCGCAGTTGGTGGGAGGACCCAGCGACGGTCTGCCGCGCGTGTACGAGCTGGCGTTGGAACTGATCAGTCACGTTGACGGGCAAGTCGACCAGGAGAACCTCCATCCGTTCATCGGCGCGTACCAGGAGGTCACGTCCCTCAAATTGGGCGAGTTGTGGGCCATTCCCATCATGCTCCGCCTGGCCCTGATCGAAAACCTGCGACGCGTCGCGCTGCGGGTCGCCTGGCAGCAGCACGACCAGCAGTTGGGAGAGGGCTGGGCCGATCGCGTCCTCCGCGCGTCGCGAAGGTCGTTCGGAGAATTCATCCGCAGCGTCGAGGAATTGTTCTCCCAGGAGTCGGCCCTCAGCAGCGCGTTCGTGGCCGGGTTTACTCAGCGGCTCAATGGCCAGCTTCCCAAAGACAACGTTGCCATCCAGTCATTGACACAATACCTGGCCGAACGGGGCCAAACCATCGATGGCCTGGTGAACCTGGATCATCAGGGGCAGGCGGCCGACCAACTCTCGATCGGCAACAGTATTGCCAGCCTGCGTGCCCTGGGCGCCCTGGACTGGAAGGAATTCGTCGAAGGGCAAAGCGCTGTTGAGCGGGTCCTCCGGCAGGATCCGGCTGGCGTGTACGAGCGGATGGACTTTGCCTGCCGGGACCGTTACCGCCATGTTGTCGAGGAACTTGCCCGACGCAGTCCGCTCACGGAACCGCAGGTCGCCCGAATTGCCGTGGAACACGCCCAGGATGCCCCTGGGGGGACGGGCCTTGCGGCCGAATCCTCCGCCCGCCGCGAGGAGACGAAGCAGCGGCATGTGGGGTACTACCTGGTTGACCGGGGGCGGCTGCGTCTGGAGGAGAGCATTGGCTACCGGAGCTACTGGTTCACCCCCGTGAAGAGGCTTGCCGCTCGATCGCCGCTGACCAGCTATCTGGGCGCGATCCTGTTGGTGTGGTTGCTCACGGTCGGCGCTGCCGTCGCGGGCGCGTGGAGCCTGGACGCCGGCCAGACCGTGAGCCTGCTGGTGCTCGTCCTGTTTGCCGGAGCCGCCTCCCAGTTTGCCGTAAGCCTGGTCAATTGGCTTTGCACGCTGTTGGTTCCGCCGCGACCGATCATGCGGCTCGACTTCGCTGCGGGGATTCCGGCGAAGCATCGCACGCTGGTGGCCGTCCCCACCATGTTGACCAGCGAGCAGGCGGTTCGTTCGCTTGTGGACCAACTCGAAGTACGCTACCTTGCCAACCAGGACGATCATCTGTTGTTCGCGTTGGTCACCGACTTCCCCGACGCCGAGCAGGAGACCATGCCGAGCGACCGACGATTGCTCGAACTGACGCAGGGGGCGATCCAGCGGCTCAACCAACGTTATTGTCAGAACCGCTCGGCGCTGTTTTACCTCTTCCATCGGCCTCGCAAATGGAACCCTCGAGAAGGCGTCTGGCTGGGGGAAGAACGGAAACGCGGCAAGCTTGGGGCCCTGAACCGGCTCCTGCGAACCGGTGCGACGGAGGCCTTCAGCGTGATCGTAGGTGATCTCTCGCAGTTGGCCGGTGTGCGCTATGTGATTACGCTCGATACGGACACCCGGTTGCCGAGGGATGTCGGGCGGGAGTTGGTCGGATGCATGGCCCATCCGCTGAATCGCCCGCTGATCGATCCGAAGACGCGGCGGGTGGTCGAGGGGTACAGCATCCTCCAACCTCGTGTGGCCACGACGATTCCCGATGCTCAACGCAGCCCTTTCAGCCGTTTGTTCGCCGGCGATGCGGGCATCGATCCGTACACCGGCGAGATCAGCGATGTATACCAGGACGTCTTTGCGCAGGGCAGCTTCATCGGCAAAGGGATCTACGATGTCTATGCGTTTGAAGCGACGCTTGAGGGACGGTTTCCGGATAACCGCGTGTTGAGCCACGATCTGATCGAGGGGTGCTTTGCCCGAAGCGGCCTGGTGAACGACGTGGACCTGTTCGAAGGATTCCCCACGCGTTTGCTGGCCGACATGAGTCGGCGGCATCGCTGGCTTCGCGGCGATTGGCAGATTGCCGCCTGGCTTGGACCGCGGACGCCGACGGCCAGTGGCCATGAGGCAAATCCACTTTCCGGGCTTTCCTGGTGGAAGATCTTCGACAATCTCCGCCGCAGTCTCACGCCCGTGTTCCTCTTGGGCTTCCTGCTCCTGGGCTGGAGCCTGGCCTCGAGTTGGGCTGGCTACTGGACCCTGCTGGCCGTGGTGGTGGTGTTCGGGCCGTCGCTGCTGAGCTGCATGCCCGGTCTCTTTCGCAAGCCGGAGGAAAAACCCTGGACGTTACATGCGAAGGACCAGGCAAGTGGCTGTCTGCGGTCGCTCGGCCGTGAAGCGATCTCGTTGTCCATCCTGCCGTATACGGTTCATTGCCACCTGGACGCAATCGCGCGCACCCTCTACCGATTGCACATTTCTCGGAGAAGGCTGCTCGAGTGGACGACCGCCGGGGAGGCGGAAGTGCGGTCCGAGGGGAGTTGTCGGGATCATTACGAGGTGATGTGGGCCTGTACGGTGGCCAGCCTGGGGGTCGCAGCGCTCTTGGCGATCCTTGATCCTCCGGCCCTGACGCTGGCGGCTCCTGTGCTCTTGACGTGGATCGCCGGACCGTGGCTGGCGTGGCGGATCTCCCAGCCCAGCCGCCTGGGAACGATGCGGATCAATCTCGCCGACCGGAAACAAATTCGTCGCTGGGCCCGCCAGACCTGGCACTACTTCGACACCTTCGTGACCGAACAGGATCACTGGTTGCCGCCCGACAACGCCCAGGAGCGGCCCGATTGGGCCGTGGCGACGCGCACGAGTCCTACGAATATCGGGATGGGGTTGTTGGCCAATCTGGCAGCCTACGATCTCGGTTACCTGCCAGGGGCCGGGCTGGTTGAACGCACCGGCCACACGCTTCATGCGATGCAGCAGCTCGAACGCTATCGTGGACACTTCTACAACTGGTACGACACTCGCACGCTCAAGCCTGCCGAACCACGTTACATCTCCACGGTCGACAGCGGCAATCTCTGGGGGGCGTTGCTCGTTCTCCGCGTTGGCCTGGAGGAGTTGCGCGAGCGACCGCTCGTGCCTTCCCGCCTTCTCGACGGCCTCCAAGACACCCTGGAGGTGATCGAGGCCGTTCGCGATTCCGTCGCCGCTTCCGACCGCAGTGAGGAGTTCGACGCTCCCTTGGCCAGGCTGCGCGATGCGTCCACTGGTGCGCTCACCGGCGGAGTACGGCAGACCTGCAAATGGCTTGCCCAGATGCACGCGATGGCCAAGGAACTGGGGGCCGTTGCACCCGAGGATCAACCGCTGCTGAAGGAATGGTCCGAGGCGCTGGCACGCCAGTCTACAGAGGCTCTTCAGGCGTTGACGAAGGTGGCGTTCTGGACACGAATCCCCGCGTTGGAGCCGCCACCGCAGGGCCTGTTGCGCGCAGACCAACAACAAGCTTGGGAGGAAGTCGTCGCTGAGATCGACCGACTGGACAGCGGGGGCGGCCTGCGCGAGGTGCTCGCGGCCGGCGAGCGCGTGGTGGAACGTGTTGCCCTTGTCGAAGAGGCCGTAGTGGATGCGCAGGACAACGAGGAGGAGCCGCTGACCAGGCTTCGGCTCCTGCTCTCCTCGCTTCACGAGGCGGCCGATCAGGCCATCCTCACCGTACGAGAGCAACTGCAGGCCATCGCCGGTCTGTCGGAGCTTTGCCAGCAGTTCTCCACCATGGATTACCGCTTCCTCTTCCATCCCGAGCGGAAGCTCTTTGGCATCGGGTTCAATGTGAGTGAGCACCGACTCGATGCAAGCTACTATGACCTGTTGGCCTCCGAGGCCCGGTTAGCCAGCTTCCTGGCGATCAGCTACGGCCAGATTCCCCAGGAACATTGGTTCAACCTCGGACGGATGGTCACGCTGGCCGACGGCGAGCCCGCGCTCTTGAGCTGGTCCGGATCGATGTTCGAGTACCTGATGCCGATGCTCCTGATGCCCTCTTACCGGGCATCGCTCCTGGACAGCAGCTGCCACGCGGCCGTGCGCCGGCAGATCCGCTACGCGCGGGCGCAGGGAGTGCCGTGGGGAATCTCGGAAAGCTGTTACAACCTGACCGATGCGAACCTGGCGTATCGCTACCGGGCGTTTGGCGTGCCGGGATTGGGCTTGGAGCGGGGGCTGGGCAACAATCTGGTCATTGCCCCGTATGCCTCGGCGATGGCGGTCATGGTCACCCCTCGTGAGGCCTGTGCCAACCTCAGACTGTTGGAGCGTCTCGGCTATCTGAGCCCCTATGGATTCTACGACGCCATCGA
>JBDKTH010000522.1:0-4025 GCA_039680305.1 Thermoguttaceae bacterium
CCCTTCGTTCTTTCTCCTTCCTCCTTGGCGTCTTTGCGGCTTGGCGAGAGACCTCTTCTCCAATTCGCCGCCGGCCCAAAAAAGCCGGGAGACACGAAGCCTCGCGGCTCCGTGTCTCCCGGGATGGTTGCGACGTCATCGCAAAGCGAATCGAAGGGGTTACCCAACCGGAGGCGTCGGCTCGGACTTCTCCGGTTTCGCGTTGTTGCCAGCCAGCGAGACCAGGGTGTCGGGGATTTCGACTCCGCCGATGTCTTTCATCACCTGCATCATCTGGGGCAGGGTGAGGGCCATGTTGTCCAGCCAGTTGCCCGTGGCGCTCTGGCCGTCGTGACCGTTGCCTTCCCAGACCACGACCTTGTCGAACTTGATGTTCGAGATCGCCTTGGCCGAGGCGTCCACCAGGTTGTCGAAGTGTTCGAGCATCATCAGCTTGAACGCCTGATCGGCGCCGCCGCAGGCCTCGATGATCTGCCGCAAGCCTTCGCCCTTCTTGGCCAGCATTTCGTACTGACCGCGGGCTTCGGCTTCGAGCTTGGCATAGATCGCCGCGGCCTGGCCTTCGGCCTCGATGCGGCGCTTTTCGGCCTCGGCCTGAGCGTCGACGACGATCCGGGCTTTTTCGGCCTTGGCCGGGGCCTCCAACTCGGCACGGCGTTGGGCCTCGACGCGTTGGGCCTCGGCTAACGCCGCCTTGGCCATGGCCAGGTGCTGGGCTTCCAACACGGCCGCTTCCGCCGCCCGCTTGCGGGTCTCGCCGAGCTGATAGGCCTCGGCCTGCTTGACCTGCAACTGGGCCTGCGACGCGGCGATCGTGGCCTTGGCCCCGTTTTCGCCGGCCACGGCCTGGGCGTTGGCCTCGGCCTGCTTGACCTGCAAGTGGGCCTGCGTGGCGGCGATCGTCGCTTTGGCCTCGTTTTCGCCTTCGACCGCCTTGGCGTTGGCCTCGGCCAGCCTGATCCGCATCTCGCGTTCGGCGTCCTTGACCTGGATCTCCTGCAGGAAGGCGGCCTGTTGCTCGCCGATGCCCTGTTCCTTGTTCAATTCGGCGATCCGCACGGCCTGTTCGCGTTGGGCCTCACGCGTGCCGATCTCGCGGACCTTGTTGGCGTTGGCCACCTGGACGGCCTTTTCCCGTTCCGCCTCGGCCACGCGGATCTCGCCCATCTTCTCGTTGTCGGCCACGTCGCCACGGGCCTTCTGGATCGCCTGCGAGGCGGCCTTCTGACCGATCGCTTCGATGTAGCCCGACTCGTCGGTGATGTCGGTGATGTTGACGTTGATCAGCACCAGGCCGATCTTGGCCAACTCCGGTTCGAGCGAGTTCTGGATGCTCAGAAGGAATTTTTCGCGGTCGCGGTTGATGTCCTCGATCTGCATCGAGGCGATCACCTGGCGCAACTGGCCGAAGATGATGTCCTCGGCCTGCTTCTTGATATTCACCGTGTTCAAGCCCAAGAGCCGGATCGCGGCGTTCTGCATCAGCTCGGGCGTGGTGCCAATGGCCACCGTGAACACGCTCGGCACGTTGACGCGGATGTTCTCCATCGACAACGCGCCCCGCAGCGGAATCTCGATCTGCATCGGCTCCAGGCTCAGCCAAGCGTAGTCCTGGACCAACGGGATGACGAAGGTCGCTCCACCGTGGATGCAGTGCGCCGCTTCGCCCCGGCCGGCCTTCCCGTAGATCACCAGGATCCGGTTGCTCGGGCACCGTTTGTACTGCCGCGACACAAACACGAAGATCGTGAATGCGACGACGACCACGGCCGCGATGATCAACGCAAACCAGAACCAGGAGTCGTCCCCCGGCATCGCGACACTCTGTGCAAACAACGGATCAAAATACATGTTCGCTCCTTTCAGGCTCCAAGGCGGGCTGGACTTCCGGAGTAGTTGATCAGCACCAGACCGACCTTGCTCAATTCAAGTTCCAGCGAGTTCTGCATGTTCAAGAGGAATTTCACGCGGTCGCGGTTGATGTCCTCGATCTGCATCGAAGCGATCATCTGCTGCAACTGGCCGAAGATGATGTCCTCGGCCTGCTTCTTGATATCCACCGTGTCCAGGCCCAAGAGTCGGATCGCCGCGTTCTGCATCAACTCGGGCGTGGTGCCGATGGCCACCGTGAATACGCTCGGTATGTCGACGTGGAGGTTCTTCATTCGCAACGCGTCCAACAACGAACTCTCGATCCGCATCGGCTCCAGGCTCAGCCAGGCGTAGTCCTGGATCAGCGGGATGACGAAGGTCGCTCCGCCGTGGATGCAGTGCACCGCTTCGCCCCGGCCGGCGGCCCCATAGATCACCAGGATCCGGTTGCTCGGGCACCGCTTGTACTGCCGCGAAACCAACACCAAGAACGTGAAGAAGAAGGCCATCACGGCCGCGATGATCAACGCGAACCAGACCCAGGAGTCGTCCCCGGGCATCGCGCCATGCTGTGCAAACAACGAATCAGGAAGCATGTTCGATCCTTTCAGGCTCCAAGGCGGGCTGGACTTCCAAGGTATTGGCGGCAACCACATTCACTACGACAACTTTAGCTCCGGAGGGAAGAGTGTCGCCGGCCGTCGTGGCACAGTACTCCATGGTCCGGTTTTGCAGGTTAATCTGAACTTTCCCGGCACCCGCATTATGCCCGGGGATCGTCAGGTAGACCGTCGCCGGCTTGCCGATGGCGCGGTCGACCCGCACGGTTCCATCCGTACGAAGGCGGTAGAGCGACTGCATGATCCAGTAGACGGAGTACATCGCGGCAGCTCCCGACGCGATGGCGACCAAGAGCACCGTGGGCGTCGAAGCGCCGGCCGACTGGGTCGCCAGCCCGGCCAGCCCGAAGAAGGTCAACGCCGCGACCACGGTTCGGAACGTGATCACGCTGAACAGCCACTCGGCGCTCAGATGGCCTGCAGCTAAGGCGTGTTGGGAGTCGTCGCCCGCCGTGTCGCCGTGATGGGCGCCGACGTCGCCGCCATGAAGATCGCCCGTATCGCCGTGGAAATCGCCGGAGAAGTCGTTGCCGATGTCACCGGAGACATCGAAATCCATGGCGTGCCCGGCGAGGCCGAGTAATGTCATCACGAGCTGGCATAATAGGACAGTGCCGCCGACGACGGCACACACGAGGAAAACGAGATGCATTGGAATACCTCTCCCTGTAAGTGTCTATGCGCCGTGATGCGTTGACGAGTTTTGTCGAGAGTATTTCGTTCGCTTGCAGCGAATCTTGGGCAACCAGCGTGATGAGAAGCCAACCCGATGAGGCGCGAACGCCGTTGGCTGCCACAACCCAATGAATTCTACCCACTTCGCCAGCCTCGAATCGCCACTCTAGACTGCAACATTTTTGGGGGGATGTCAACCAGCATCCCCTGAGAGGTGGCGGAAAGGCGATACTCACCAAGTGGGGGGGGAAGGAAGGACGAAGGGCAAAGGGCGAAGAAACGACCTTGAAAACGGCATGGGAATGGTCCACTTGCCCTTCCACCATTGCGACAGAAGTGCGACAGAAGAAGTGGAAATTGGGCCAGCGGTTCTGGTAGACTCATCCGTGGCAGCTGAAACGCTCGCCCTCTCGATCCTTGACAATTCGGTTATGTCTCAAGAGCACCCTGGTGGCTTGTGGTGTGGCTTGGCCGTCTCTTGCGGTTAGTTCGCCGAGAGTCTGCCTGTCGCGGCCCCCATCGTGCGCCTGCCCGGCCTTTCTTGGCGGCCCGGAAGCTCTCCGAAAAGCTGCTGAAAAACGGGCGAACGGCGGGCAGCTCTACGTTGGGGAATGAGATGGCTCATTGGGGTGGAGAGAGGGGGAATTATGCAACACCTCCCCCTTTTCTTACTAGAAGACTTACGACTTGGCCGGCAAGCGTAAACGGTTGCGATTCTTCTAGTTGGTGAAATGGACAACGCCCGAAAATGTGCAACACATCACTCGGGGCTTTCCACAATTCTCTCCCTCAAGCGGTGGGGAGTCGCCGCAAAAAAATGCTTGCCTGTCCGGCAATCGGCCGTTGCGATAATGGCAG